>JAFQPT010000216.1 GCA_017411665.1 Oscillospiraceae bacterium
AAACAACAGGCACACCATTATAAATCACCATAACACCGCAGTTGGGAATTTCGCGGAAGTCTTGGATATGCTCGAATACGATGTCACCATCATATGCATTGACGATTGCTTCAGCAGCAGGATCGTTGGAATACGCCATCGCATGCGCCGCAACACGAAGGAAAGTTTCTTCATCAAGCGTTTCGGAATAGGCGGCAGAAACGGAAAGCTTCCCTTCTGTTAAAATACCATCTGCACAAATGACCGCTTTTTCACAACGTCCAAGTTTGATAAACACTTCGTCAGTTGCAAAAACCGCACCGCGGCTTGCAGCACCGACTCTCGCAGCAAATCGAATATCACCAAAACCTGCATACGCAGGCAGAGCCCCCGACAAAGCAATAATCGCGAGTGCACGATGAACCGCATGATAAGCATCTACATCAGTCAAAATAACAACCATAACACCGATAATAACCGCAAGTGCCATTACAACGGGCTGGAAATACTGCATAACAGCAGGTTTTTTATTTTCTTCAGTTCGACGAAGAACATTCAGAATATCGGAAGCTGTTGTTGTTCCGTCACTGATAACCTCACAACGAACATCTGCACCGATATTCATGGTTCCCGCAAGAACGGTGTCTTCAATATTAATCGGAAATTCAGAACTCTTGGAATCTATCAAATGAGCTCTTGCAGTGGAATTTCCTTCAATCACAATGCAATCTACAGGAAAATATTCTCCCGCACGCACCAATATTTCATCGCCGAGGGCAATCTCTTCCAGATAATTATCCACAAGGAGTCCTCCGCGAAATACGTGAGCAATTTTAAAATCAAGTCCTGTCATAGACAGAACATGTTCCCTGGAAATCTTTCTCACATAATCAGAAAGAACCATACCAAGTTGGGCGAATATGAGGAGAAGAGCCCCCTCATATTCGACACCAATGATAAACGAAATAATAAATACAATCAGCAGGATCGTGTTTTGATTGAAATAATCCTCATGCATAAAACCGGAAACACCGGAAAACAGCAATTCAACACCGACAAACAAACCTGCAGCAGCAAATATAGCCAGAGAATAAGGGGCAGGAACAGAAAACATCGGTACTGCAATGCACAGCGCCGTACTGAGTACAATACGAAGTAATGTAATGGTAAGTCCGACATTGATTTTTGCGTTTTCGGAACTTTTATTCTCTTTATTCATGCCTCTCACTCTCCTTTACGCTTTATTCGGAATTGATAAATTATGTATTGTTCGTTTGAAAATTATGCCTTGCCGTTGCAGCCCAGAACGTTAATCAGCTTGTGAGTAACCATGTCCTTGATTGCAATACGTGCGGGCTTCAGATACTGACGGGGGTCAAAATGATCGGGATGTTCAGCAAAATACTTGCGAATATTGCCGGTCATTGCCAGACGCAGGTCAGAGTCAATGTTAATCTTGCAAACAGCCATGGAAGCAGCCTTACGCAGCTGTTCTTCGGGAATGCCGATTGCATTGGGCATGTTGCCGCCGTAGGTGTTGACCATTTCTACGAATTCCTGAGGAACAGAGGAGGAACCGTGAAGAACAATGGGGAAACCGGGCAGACGACCCTGGATGTCTTCCAGAATATCGAAGCGCAGCTTGGGATCGGTACCGGGCTTGAACTTGTATGCGCCGTGGCTGGTGCCGATTGCAATAGCCAGAGAGTCACAGCCGGTGCGTTCTACAAATTCCTGAACTTCTTCAGGACGAGTGTAGCAAGCATGATCGTCGGAAACGTTTACTTCGTCTTCTACACCTGCCAGAGCACCCAGTTCAGCTTCAACTACAACGCCGTGGTCATGAGCGTATTCAACAACCTGCTTAGTCAGAGCGATGTTTTCTTCGAAGGGCTTGCTGGAAGCGTCGATCATAACAGAAGAGAAACCGCCGTCAATGCAGGACTTGCACAGTTCGAAGCTATCGCCATGGTCCAAATGAACAGCGATGGGCAGATCAAAACCTGCAGTCTGTTCTGCATCAGCAATAGCAGCTTCGATGAGCTTCATCAGATAAACATGCTTTGCGTAGCTTCTTGCGCCCTTGGAAACCTGCAGAATCAGGGGTGCGCGCTGTTCGATAGCGGCTTCGGTAATGCCCTGAATAATTTCCATGTTGTTTACGTTGAAAGCACCAACTGCATAGCCGCCGTCATATGCCTTCTTAAACATTTCGGTAGTAGTAACCAGAGCCAT
>JAFQPT010000217.1 GCA_017411665.1 Oscillospiraceae bacterium
ATCAGACCGGGAACGACTACTTCCGCACCTTCGTCGGTGAGGAACTGTTCCAGATTGTTGTTGCCCAGAGGGGAGTACTTGACGAAAATTTCGCCGACAACCCCAACCTTCACAGCGGGACGCTTTTCCACGGGGATTTCCGCGAAGGAATCGATGATGCGCTGATAGTTCTCCTTCACATCCTTGTAGCTGACCCGACCTGTGCCCAGCTCGGTACCCAGCTTCTCCGTCCACTCATCTGCCAGCTTCTGGGCAGCGCCCTTTTCCAGCTCATATGCACGGGTCTGGTTGACCAGTGTCATCAGCAGGTCTCCGTACAGGACGCCATACATCATGCCGCGGAATCTTTTCAGATTCAGCTTAAAGCCCGAGTGGGTTTCCACGCCCTGGAAGGAAATGGAAATAACGGGGATGTGCCCCAGACCTGCTTTCTTCAGCGCTTTGCGCAGCAGGGAGATGTAGTTGGAGGCTCTGCAGCCGCCGCCTGTCTGGAATTGTACCAGCGCCAGCTTATCAATGTCGTACTTGCCGCTATTGATAGCATCCATCAGCTGCCCGATGACCAGAATGGCGGGGTAGCAAATGTCGTTGTGGACATATTTCAGACCTGCTTCGGCAATGTGGGGACCGTTGGTCTCCAGCAGCTCCAGCTTGTATCCGAAGGTGCGCAGATAGGACAGAATCATCTTGAAATGCATGGGCAGCATGGTGGGCACCAGAATGGTGTGGGTGGCAATCATGTCCTCGGTAAACTCTACGTAGTTTTTCTCTTCGTTCATTTACTTGCCTCCTTTTCCTCCAATGCACCCAACAGGCTGCGCAGACGAATCTTAACTGCGCCCAGATTGGTGATTTCGTCGATTTTGATTTGGGTATAGAACTTGCCGCTTGCTTCCAGAATGTCGCGGACTTCGTCGGTCGTGACGGCATCCACACCGCAGCCGAAGCTGACCAGCTGTACCAGCTCGGTATCTGCGTGCTCTGCGGCATATTTCGCTGCGCGGTACAGACGGGAGTGATAGGTCCACTGGTTGAGAACATTCACCCTCGGGGATTGGGTCAGGTGATAGACGCTGTCTTCACTGACTACCACGAAGCCCAGCTGATTCGCCAGCTTGTCAATGCCGTGACCGATTTCGGGGTCGATGTGGTAGGGGCGGCCTGCCAGAATCATAATGCGCTTGCCGTGCTCTCTTGCGTAAGCCAGAGCCTTTTCGCCTTCTGCGCGAATCTTTGCCATATGTGCTTCGTAAGCGGCAAAGCCTGCTTTCACGGCCTTGCGTACTTCGCGGAACTTCATGGTGGAGTCCACGGCGGACAGATAGCGATACAGAGTCTTGCTCAGCTCCCGTTCATTGTTGATGCTCAGGTAGGGGTACAGGAATCTGGTCTGCGCCAGATTTTCCATGTTGCCGTTCAGCAGCTCAGCGTAATAAGCCACAACGGGGCAGTTATAGTGGTTGTCCCCTGCTTTTTCATTGATGTTGTAGCTCAGACAGGGGTAGAAGATATAGTCACAGCCTGCTTCCAGCAGCTCCTCCATGTGTCCGTGCATGATTTTTGCGGGATAGCATGCGGTGTCGGAGGGGATGGAGAACTGACCCTTTTCGTAGGTTTCGCGGGTGGACAGCTTGGATACGATGACCTCATAGCCCAGCTGTGTGAAAATGGTGTGCCACATGGGCAGCAGCTCATACATGCCCAGCGCCAGCGGCAGACCTACCTTCCCCCGCCTGCCCTGCGAAGAAGGCAGCGACATGAGATAGTCCCGTTTGAAGGCGTACAGGTTTGGCACATTCTCGTCCACAG
>JAFQPT010000218.1 GCA_017411665.1 Oscillospiraceae bacterium
CCCGGCACATTGATTCGACACAAGATGTTTGGCAACGGTTCCGTCATTGAAGCGACGCCAGGCGGCGTGGTCAGCATCCAATTCGAGCGGGTGGGGCTGAAAAAGCTTATGCTGCAGGTCTGCCTTGACAGCGACATCATTCAAATCCTTACCTGATGACAATCTGCTTCTTCCATACTTGTTTGTACTTATGAATGGAAGAAAGGAGCAGATGAAGCACAAATGACGACACGACCCGTATACCGCAAAACGAGGAGGCCTTGCCCATGAATATATCCAACATCATGCTTTCCGCACGGAATGCCGATTCCTTTTCTACGATTGTGCAAATGAGTTCTGTAAAGACGCAGGAGGATATCGATGCCGCAGCCGAAAAAGATATCGCTGTTGGCATCACCGTTGACGAGTTCATAAAGAAATATCCCGGTGTTGACCCGGAGCGCATCTATATCGGCAACGCCCTTTCCGGCTCCTATTACTGGGAACCGGAGACGATGGTCATATTCCCGATTCAACTAATTAACGGAGAATATCTGGCGCTTGGCAAAACAACATTTCAGGAGCATATACAAAAAGCAAAAGCGGCTATACTCGGACATATCAAAGAGAACGATTACCGCTTCATTGCAACATCACTCAATGACCGGATGCGGATGGAGTACCTGAAAATGCTCATCGATAGAGATGTTCCGAATATCTATGAGCTGTTCACCATCATTTATCCTCTCTCCGACTATGGGTGCTCCTCCCTTGGCCGGGATGGGATTGATAAACTCCTTTCCCGCAAGACGGACGCGCAGAAAGCCGCTACAGCGGCTTTCGCCCAAACTCTCCCTCCGATTGTTACTGTTTACAGGGGCTGCGGAAGCGAAAGCTCCGCCCTTTCTGAATCCTACTCATGGACCCTTAACAGCGCTGTAGCTTTGTTCTTTGCCACTCGGCTTACCAAAGAAGGCTCTCGTTTATATACGGCCAAAGTCAAGCGTGAAGATATTTTTGAATATATCGACGGCACTGAGGATGAGTGTCTGATTCTGCCCGAAAAAATCTTTGACTTGAACATCCGGGAGTTCTATGATTTTGACTGGCTGAAAGATGAAACCGAAAATGTCGGCGCTCTATATCGTGATTATCGGGACAATGCGAGATACGACAAAATGCCATTTGACTCCGGCAGCGAAATACACGAGAAATCCCACAGCTTGCGTGTGCTCTTGTTCTGCCTGTTTATCGCACAGTTGAACTTGCTCGATGAAGAAGATGTGGATATCCTTGCCGAAGCTGCGCTCTACCATGATACAGGCCGCTACCACGACGGAGAAGACCGGCGCCACGGCACGTTGAGCGCGAAGAAATATAAGAAGCTCCGGAAGAATCCCGACCCCATCGTCATCTTTCTCATGAAGTATCACTGCAAGCCGGACGAAGAAGGCCTTGCCTTTATTGATTCTGACCCCATTCTCTCCGCCCAGAAGGAGCGTGTAACCCTCCTGTTCAACATTTTCAAAGATGCCGACGGCTTGGACCGTGTTCGGCTCGGCCCATATGAACTGGATTTCACGCAATTAAGGACTGAGGAAGCAAAGCAGTTGCCTTTGATTGCACGGCTCACACACGACCACATGAAATTTGATTAAATCCTCTCTTGCTGCCACACCATTGTCTTCGGGTGTGGCAGCTTTTTTATGTGCGTTGATTTATTCACATTTTATCCCTATACTTTTCTTATCACCCCAACGCAATTACAGGAGGTTCTGATGAAGCGAAAGAAAAGGACAATCATCTTAATATCGGTGTTGGCCTGTATTGCTGCGCTGGCCTTATGGATTGCGTGGGGCAACTCGGCTCTGATGGTGTCAGAATTCTCCATCCAAAGTGAGCGGGTTCCCGAGGGTCTCTCCGGCTATAAAATTGCACAGGTATCCGACCTTCATAACGCAGAATTCGGCGACAACAATGCCGACCTTCTTGCTCTGCTGGAAGCGAGGGCACCGGACATCATTGTCCTGACCGGAGATTTGGTTGACTCCCGCAAAACAGATATTGCCGTTGCCAGTACCTTTGCCGCAAAAGCATCTGACATTGCACCGACTTATTTTGTTACAGGCAACCATGAGGCGCGTATAGATGAGTATGACGGATTACGGGAAAGCCTGATTGCAGCTGGCGTCACTGTATTGGAAGATGCTGCCGTGACTATCGAGCGGAATGGCGAATCTATTTCCCTGCTTGGTATTGACGACCCCAGTTTCCAGACAGATTACCTGATGGGAGACGCCACATCTGTCGCGCAGGCTGCGCTCAATGCCCTTGTGGATAATCAAGCTGCATTTACCGTTCTGCTCTCCCACCGGCCGGAGCTTTTCGATACCTACGTTGACGCCGGTGTGGACTTGGTTTTCAGTGGTCACGCCCATGGCGGCCAGTTCCGAATACCGTTTCTTGGCGGTCTAATTGCCCCGAACCAAGGCTTCTTCCCGAAATACGACGCTGGTCTCTATACAGAGGGAAACACCAATATGGTGGTCAGTCGGGGACTTGGCAACAGCCTGTTCCCTTTCCGGGTCAACAATCGTCCGGAATTGGTCATTGTGGAGTTGAATGGATAACGCAAAGGAGGACGACTTCATCAGTCGCCCTCCTCTTTTCATATCCTGGTCAGTCTTCAATGACAATATTATCAGTTTCGCAAATGACGGAGGCTGCTACTTTCACAATTTCCTCCAACTCCATTTTCTCGGCAATGATTTCACAGGTCACACCATCAACCTCAAATTCCACAACGTATAAGTCGTAAGTGCCCGCCGGCTCTTTTGTCTCCGGGTCATAGGGGCCGTAGGGCATCGCACGATAGCCAATGGTGACTGGTACGCCGGCGATATCCGTTGTCTTTATTTCATCATCTGGCAGCAGATAGAGGCAACAGCGCACAATACTACCCATCTTCGATACGCTCAATGAGAAGCCGGTTCCCGCAAAAGTCTCGTCTATTTCTGCCAGGCCGTATTCATCATAGCCGGTATAGAAGTTAAAGCCTACGATATCCCGAATCATGGTGCCGTCCTTGTTTCGGATAATCCTCGTTGTGCCGTTCCACTCCGCCGGCTCCAGATTCTCCGGAACATACTGCGGCGTGAAATCCCGGCCAAGGTAGCCGATAACTTCCTCTGTATCCCATTCGGCTGTTTCGTGGATTTCCGGGTCCAGCTTCAAAGCCGCATCTGCGCTCATCTCCGCGACTTCATTGATGAACACATTGCTTAAACTGATTAAAACGGTTGCCTGTTCCTCCATACCATTCGGGACATCCTTGCCTTCATCAATTTCCCCGCCATATGGCGCATCTATGGCTCCTCCGGGGTAAGGTCCTCCGCTCGGTACGGGTGGCGTAGTGCCTTGCAGCAGGTTCGGCAGCCCGCTCAACAAAGCAGTCAGGATAAGGGCAAAGCAAGCTGCGATTGCTCCCCACTGCTTCCAGCTCTTTGCTGCAGGTCTCCGTTTCTGCTCGTTCTCCGCTTCACGCACGTAGGCGGCATTGATGTGGCTCATGCCAATAAGGATATCTTTTCCCGTCATAGGTCGATACCTTCCCTTTCTAAAAAGTCCTTTAACTTGCTTCTCGTTCTGAAAAGACTGGTTTTTACCTTGCTCTCCCCGACGCCGAATGCCTGTGCGATTTCTGAAATGGAGTCGCCATACCAGTACCGTCGTATGAACATCATGCGCTGCTCCTTTTTCAGTGTTTCAAGAAACGAATCCAGCAGCCGCCCGATTTCCTGGTCTTCCATCTGGACCTGCGCCGCATGGTCCGGAAGACATAGTTCCAGCTCCGATGTCAGGGATACGACCTCCATATTTCTTTTTTGCGCGTTGAGCCAGTCCAGTTTTTCGTAGGATACGAGCCGGCAGATTTTAGCCAGATATGCGTACAGGTACTGTGGCCGCGTGGGAGGCATGGTGTTCCATGCGCGGAAATAGGTATCACTGACACTTTCCTCTGCATCTTGAAGCCTTTGCAGTATCCGCTCGGCCAGTTTCAGAAGCCTGCTTCCGTATTTGGCCTTCGTTTCACTGATTGCCGTCTGGTCCCGGGTCCAAAACAGCTCAATGATTTTTTCGTCTTCCATAGCAGCCACCTCCCTTCTGCCAAAATCCGCCTTCACCTCTATAGTGGGAAAGTACACGGATTAGGTTACATGGTTTCAATAGAAAAATCAATTTCTCCAGCTTTCATATTAACTTCTAACATACTTCCTTTACCATCTTGAAAAAGGAGAGTATGACCATGAAAAAACATCTCGCTATTATCCTCGCTCTGACTATGACACTTTGCCTGTGCGCCTGCACCAGCAATGGCGGCGACCCGGACACGGCAGATAATGACGCCGCTGTGTCCGACAGCAATCCCCCCGACGCTTCTGTGGGTGATGATGTGCTGGTCGTGGACCCCGACGGTTCTGAAGACGTCACGGATGCGCCCGAAGATGACGGTGGCAGCCACGACGATGAGCCGACTGCGGAATCGAGCACTACGGAGGAAGACGAGACGCCAAAGCGTACCCAATTCACAGACGCAGATAAGGAAGCAGCCAAATCCGCCGCTGTGGAGATGGTGAAATCCGACTGCCAGCAGGAGTCCGCCACTATCTACGGGCTGAAAGTAACTGACCTTTACAACTGTGTTGTTACAGCAGGCTATACAGTCATGGAGGATGAAAAGGAGACGCTGTTTCTCTCCGACTACGACCTCCACTACGATAATGGCCAGTGGGTCAAGACTGCGGCCTATAACCGCGGCAGCTTCGATACTTCCATCTACGAAATCAGCTATGACGAGGCTGGCAGCCTTGTCATCAGCCCCAAACAGAGTTGATGAAGAACACCTCACGGATGGAAGGAGGTTGGAAGATGTGACCATGCAGCGGACGACGCCTCCCCTGTTGGCAATGGGACTGGTTTTTATCATCAGTATCATCGCTGCTCCCTTTATCGCTGAAAATGTGAGGGAGCATGAAATTGAATCAAAGACGGAAGGTTATCTGGCGCAAGGAACTATCCCTGCCGATGCAAAGCTGTATCCCGTTCTTGACGAAGAAATCCCCATGCTGACGCTGGATGAGGAGGGGCATTTGAGTCAGGAGGATATCTGGACACTGACACGCTATACAGACCTGTTCGCTTCTCTGGACGATACCAATGGGAACGGGTACGATGCGGATAACTTCGGCTTTCTGACCACTACAACGGTCAAAGAAATTGAGCAGAAGAATCGGGATAATGAGAACTCCTACTGTGTGGATGGGACGCAGGTACTGTCCATCTACGTAGACGACGGGAACCATGTGGAAGTCATCTACCTGTCCCGATTGACCGGTTCCTCCGCCGAACTGGAGCAAGGGACCTATGATGTGCTGGCCAGCCTGTTCTTCAAGAAGGTCAATCAAACATGGTATGAGGATGGGATAGGCCACTATATCACGGCGCCTACCGGAGACTATACCTATGACCGGGACCCCATTACAGGACAAATCACGGTCAATCCCGTATCATAAGGGGTGCCGCTATGCGCAAAATACTTCTTCTGCTCCTCTCCGGAGCGCTTATCCTGTCCCTCTCTCTGCCTGCTGCAGCTGTCAATGTGGCATATGATAACCGGAACACAGAAACTGACCGTGTAGTCATTGCACAGGCCGAGCGGCCAAATACGGCCTACACCGGCCAGGGGGAGTCCCATACCCAGACCGACACCCGTACAAGGGAGGAAATCGAGGATGACGCCACAAAGGAACGCATCATGGAACTGGAGGGCTTGATTCAGGACACTATCAATGAAATCAACTTCATTGAGCAGGGCCAGGGTCAGCTTCCCTACTCTGACAGCGATTTGAATCCGTTTCCCGAACACGCCGGTGGCAAGAATCCAGAGCTGCCTTCCTACAGCCTGCCCGGATACGTGCTGCCGGAATATGAGTTGCCGGACTGGGCGCTTCCGGAATTTACGCTACCCGCCCTCCCCGAATGGACACTGCCGGAAATCGATGTAGACCACCTGTTTGAGGACGGTGAAAAAGCCTTTGACAAGGTGTATGTCATTGATGGTGGAAACGGCGTACTGGTCGTTGACCAGGTATCCATTCCCATCGCCATGCTTGGGTCTTACGTATCCCAACTGAACAATCTCAACGATAATACCTTTGATGGACTTCCCACTCCTCCGACCCCGACCATCACCATAGAGGATATTGTGCAGCCGTCCCCGACGCCGACTGATATCAGCGGTCTTATTGATGCCGTGAGGGAATGGATTGAGCAAAACACGCCCTCAGTCCCGCCCGACTTTGATATTGAGGACACGATAGGCGTTCCTGACATGAACGAGCTGGCTCCCGCCTTCCCCGATTCCCTTATACCTTCTCTGATTCCAGGGACGAATATTGAGGCTATATTGCCCGCTGATACCTCGTCCCTTTATAACATTCTCATGCGCTACCTGCAGGAACTCCAAAGCCTTGGCAGAAACCACGTTAATGTCACACGCATCGCCCAGTATAATGTCCACGAATACGCTATCCGTACCATCCGAACCAGTACACCGCTCAATGAATATCGTTGGGAGGTCACCGGCTCCGGTGGCACTGTCGACACACAGACGGATACCCGGATGCTCAAGCTCCTGTTCCGTTCTGCTGGCACCTATCATGTCCGCGTCTATAATAATCAGCAGGTCGTCCGGAACAATAAAGTATCCGGCGAAAAACGTGAGATATGGATGCTCGGCAACAATGACGCTTTCAACGGTCTTGTCGTCTACAATAATGCTACCGCATTTGAGGCCTTCATTGCACAGGATATCGGACCCGCACTGGAAGAAATCGAGCTTGTACGCAATGGCTTCATCGCCAATGTGACGCCTCAGATGGTCAATCAAGTGCAGCTCATCGACACACAGGGCAATATTCGCCGGCCGTCCGACGGACACACCACCGAGCGGCAGTGAGGAGGAACGCTATGGTAGCATACACATTGGCAATCGCCGCTGTTCTTCTGCTGTCTTTTGTCCTGTCTTTTGCTCTGGCATCAGCATACCTCTACTACAAGCGAAAGACGCGGCACAGGTATCATTATCACCGGCCGGCGGAGCCGCCATCCCTGCGGCGGGATATGGAACTCAATACGGATATGCCCACCGGCGTTGACGGCGACTCTGCACGGTGGGAATAAAGAAAAGAGGGTGAAAGCGCTTGATGCTTTCGCCCTCTGTCATTTAATTTCAAAATGAAAAGCCCCGCCTTCCCAAAGCAGAGCTGTTTCACGGTGTATGGTGATGTTATCTGGGGACTTGGATATACGCTCCGGTCGTGTCTTTGATAAACTGTGCTGCAAAGACATTATTTTTCTCAAGGAACTCAAAGACTACCGGTTTGCTGAATACGTCCTCTGATAGATATACGCACCCATAGTCATCGTCATGTTCGCAAAGAGAGATTGCGATGCCTTCTTTATGCTCTACTATCCTGACTTTTTTGCCAAGAAAATCCGGGAACCCATAAATCATTGTTCTGTCGCCTATGCGATTAAATCCGTTCACTCTCCTTCACCTACTCTCTACACACACCTGTTGTTCCATTGTACCCGCCAACAGGCTCATATTCAAGGGCTTTCTGTCAATAGTATGTCCTTTTTCAAAAATAGATATATGATAAATCGCCATTTGTATTTTTCTCTAATCATTTCGTGTTTTTTGAAAAAGCCTTTGACATTTTTCCACCTACCAAGTAGAATATTATCTCGGTGATGCCGAATGGAAGAAAGAGACTGGTTGATGCAGACGGAAGAAAAAGAGCCTGTGGACGATACGCCATTGGTCGGACAAATCAGCATGGATGAACTGCTTGCGGAGCTGCGGCTTTCATAGCGGTGGATTATAATTTAAATAAACGACAAAGGTGCGGAGGCCTTACGGCTCCCGCACCTTTTTCCTATGTCGAGGGACACCCTGCAGTGGTGTTCCTCGATTTTTTCACACCTCCCTCCTGTTTTTACCTTGTGGGCAGGAAGTTATCCAACTGCCTGCCCGGGACGGCTATGGGCCGTCCTTTCCTAATGACGTCAATACCCCGGGACTTTCACCCGGGCGTCCATGTCCACGAATACCAAATCAGAGGCTCCTCAGCCACTTTGTGCAGCATGGAACAGAATATCCCTCGCTTCTGTTGGGATTGTCATGCGGCAATCTTCTGCGCCTGATAGCATCAGACAATGCGGTAAGACACGCTTTGCTGGATTATTTCTGCTCACCATCTGCCTATTGCTAAAACGGGAGTCAAGCGAAGACGCCGGGGGGTTCGTTTCTGTTGTCTGGGTACACTCCTCTGAGGAATACGCTGCATGGCAGCTCAAACCTTGCTTCTGCATTTTGATATTCTCCTTTGGACATGTTATTTGACTCCATTTTTCTTCTCTACCGAACCGTAAACAGTATGTGTGAAAAACAAGGCGCATAAAGGCTTCTAACATACTCACCGTGAGGCTATCGATTGACGATTGGAGTGCGTGCATTCGATAACAAAGCACCTGATTCACGAAAGGAGACACAACAAAAGATGGAGTTTAATACCCTTCTGTTCGCCGTCCGCTCATCGGAATCCGTTCCTGTATGCGAGTGTGCGGCTGACCCAAGCGTTCATCCCAATGTAGAAATACCCACCCCTTCGGTATCCAGCCGGCGCTCTGCCCGCAGCGGACGGAAAGCCAAAATATCCGCCATGCATCACGCTGTTAGCAGTGTGTTGAAGGAGTCCACCATGGCGACCATCATGACAAAGGAAGGCAGCGTCTACTGTGAAGTCACAAAGGATGGCGAAGCGCATCCCGCCGTATTCCACGAGAATGTATTTTATACGGATGTTCCAGACGGGACACACCGCTTCAAAAAGCTGTTCTTTACATCCTTCCTGCTCTCTAAAGCCGTCACCGCCGAAGCAACTTATTCCGAGACAATCGGTGCGCTGGCTCTGGCAACCGATGAATTTGACGCGAACGGACATATATCAAAAGAGACCATGGCCTACCTCTGTGACTGTCTGTACTATGATGCGAGAGCAGACCTCGGCACAGCAATGACGGAGGATATGCCCGTGCTATCCTTTTCCGCCTCCGGCATTCAGGACACTGTGACACAGGCAATCCGAATCGGCAATATGCTCCCCGTTGGAAATGTGTTTCGCAAAACCGGGTCCTCTCTGGAGAAGTTCGGAGACCACTGCAGCAATACCTTCCGCCACATCTCTTACACCTACACAGCGGACGATACGGCATCTGCTGCTCCAGCTGTCAGCGAGTCTTTCATGGACGAGTGTAAAAACGGGGTGTATGAGATTGGCTTTGACTGGAGCGCAGAGCAGCAGACCCATATCCGTCCCTACTCTTTCCTTGACAATTTCATCCCCAATGAGGCCTTTGTAGATATGGTCAATCTCGTAAATTACGACTTAAACCAGGTCGTAGACAGAATCAACATCGCGGGCCAGATAGATACCGGCGTCATCGGGGACAACTATCTGAATGTGATTATGCTCGGAAAACCAGGCACAGGCAAGACGACAACCGCTGAGGCGCTGTCAGCCGCAACCAGCCTTCCCATCTACACTGTAAAGGCATCTAAAAACACAGAAGAAGACACCTTTGAGGGCATGACGAAAGTTGTGGCTGGCGGTTTCAACTTTCAGGCAACCCCGTTTCTGGAAGCCTTCCAAAACGGCGGCATCATTGTCATTGAGGAATTCAACCTCGCTGACCCCGGCGTCATGCAGGGCGCTCTGGGTCAGGCCATTGAATACCCCTTTGTTCTGATGAAAGACGGTTACGAGGAGGTACACCGGCATCCGCTTTGCGTCATTATCTCTACCATGAATGATGGTGCGCAGGGGGCGCGTGTGCCGAGCGAGGCATATACCTCCCGCTCCCCCATCACATTCATCATGGATGACCCGACGAAGGAGGAGTTCATCAACATCCTTCATTCAAAGGGTTACACCAAGAAAGATTGCCGCTCTGTCTATAAGGCGTATACCAAAATCCTCAAATACCTGTCCGACGAGGCTGGCAGTGAGGAGATGGTGATGCAGGTCACACTGCGGCACTGTCTCGGCGCCCTGAAACTGATGCGAATCAACACGCCCATCAAAAAAGCAATCTACAAGACCATGATTGGCGCCATTGCCATCAAGGACAAGGCCCTTGCCAAAGAGGTCTATGACAGCGTGATTACGCCGCTGCCGTTATAAGCACAGGAGGGAGTCAATGGCTGAATTATCACGAAGACAAGTCCATGCGCTGCGTATGCGGCTTGCAAAGATAGGTTTTACACTCACCGGAACACGGGTCCGCGTTCTGGAAGCAGATGGAGACGAGTTGGGTTACACTTCGGGCAACGGTGCAGTATCGATTGCCTTTGCACATGAATACTATAAAGAACTCACCGAAGAAGAAACTATCAGCTTCATTACCGGCACGTTTTTACATGAAATAATGCACCTGCTTCAAACAAACATAGCGCTTTACACCCAGACCATCCGCAGCCTCATGAAATACGAGCAGCAGTTCATGCAGGATATTTACAACATTCTGGAGGACTCGTCCATTGAATTCTTCGCGCCGCTCTATGTCAGTAAGGAGATGATGCGCGACCTGAATTTCATGCGCGCCTGTGTTTATCGCCACAGTCCCCCGATTGAGGAGCAGGATGACCCATTCCTGCAATTTATCAATGCGTCAATCCAGTTTGGCGATGCTGGCCTGTTAAAAGGACACTTCACCTCCAAGGAAGCCGAGGAGTGCTTCATCAAATGCCTGCCCATCATGAGCAAAGGCGTTGAGGAACCGGATAACCGCATGCGAGCCAAGTACGCACGACAGTTGTTTGAACTCTCCCGTCCCCTGTGGCAGAAACACGCCAAGAACAACGAGGCTTTTGAGAAGTTCCTGGATATACTCCGCGAACTGCTCAAGGATTCCGGCCGCGGCGGTAACTGGAACATCAGCGGAAGTGCTGCAGGCCCCATGTCCCCTACGGAAAGTGGAGATAAGCCAGAAGAAAACGCCCGCTCCCGCCGCCGTAAAATCACCTTCAAGCGTGTTTCTCCGGAGGAGTTCAAGAAGCTCATGGAGGAAGGCGGTTCCGGAGGCAGTCCCGGCCCCAATGACGACATTACTGTCCTGATTCCAGACGGCCCGGTCTCTGCGGAAGAAATGAAGGGCGCTGCAGCGTCGTTGGAAGCAGAAGGCGCACTTTCCAAAGAAGAAACTGAACGAATCCAACAAGAGCTTCAAAAAATAGAGGCGGAGATAGCTGCGGCTGACGCTGCGGAGCGGGAGGATGCCGGCGCTACACTGGACTATTCAGTCCGCACAGGCGGCTATAAGAAAGTGTGTTCAGGCGTCCGATGTAAAAATGACCGTTCAACCATCAACATGGAGCAGGAAGCTAATCTGGCTGCCGCTTATCAGACTGTCGTTGCTCCACTGCAACCGACCATCAATAAGCTGACCCATCAGCTGGAGCGCGTTTTGCGGCAGGACGCTGGAGAAACGACGTACCGCACATCCGGGAAGGCCAGCATGAAACGTCTTTCCTCCGGCCGCATGAGAGCCAGAGTTTTTACAAAACGAAGGGTCCCCTCCCGCAGTGACGTTCATATCTGTATCGCCATCGATAATAGCGGTAGCATGGGTGGAAACTCCATTGCCCAGGCACGGACCGCCGCCATTGTATTGGCAGAAGTCTTTGGCAAAATGGACCTTCCCACCTCCATCTTCGGCTTTACTGCGGATACCAAAGGCGTTGATGTCTACCACGAGCACTTTTTGACCGGCAGAAACACAAAACGGGACCGGCTGCGGCTCATGAGCGCCACATCCAGAGCAAACAATTTTGACGGATACAGCATCCGCTATGCTGCAAGCCTTCTGGAGTCCAAGCCACAGATACATAAGCTTCTGATTGTCATATCCGACGGACAGCCAGCTTGCGGCGCATACAGTTCGGTAGACGGCATTACAGATACGAAGCTGGCCATACGAGAGGCGTCCAAGAACGCGACTGTGGTCGGCATTCTTGTCGGACACGCAAGGCCGGAAATCCATAAGGAGATGTATGGCTACAATTTCCTGCATATCAAAGACCCCAAAGACCTCGCCACCGGTCTGTTCCGGTGCGTTGTCAATCAAATGAAAGAGTGGTGACACAAACAATGGCCACAGAGATGACTAACATCAAGATGCTCAAGGACAAGGGCCGCACCATCATTATCATCACCGGCGCTGACCGGGAACGGGATGAGGCCGCCTTCAAAATCGCCTCCACGTATATGCTTCACCAGCCGCAGGCTGATGCTTCTGCAGATATTGGAGCAACAGACTGTCCTCCGCCCATTGAGGAAGTGCAGGGCCTTGAAGCTCCCGCAGAAAAGGCTGATGATATTCCGAACAACGAGCAGATTGCGCAGATGGAAGATTACTCTATCTTCCGGCGCCGCGGCTTACACACCATCGGCACCGGAGCCTACAAGGGCATGTCGCCCTTTGAGGCTCTACAGCGGGACCATGAGAAAGCGCTTATCTCCCTGTTCAACCTAACGAAGGACATGACGCCTTGCGAGGAGCGCACGGAAATCATCTCCGCCTGCAAGCAGTATATGGCCAACCTTCCCTCCACCGCAAACGGCCTCTATGACACGCGGGAACAGAAAGTAACATTCATCCAGACAGTCGCCGGCATGACGCCCATTACCCAGTTTGTCAACGGCTATCCCGATGTGGATAGCTTCTGCTCCGGCGCTACAGAGCTGGAGATTGACACCACCTTCTACAATCTTGCATGGTATCTTGCCGACAGAGGGTGCAGGGCATGAACGATGACTATGACATAAATCAAATCGGTATCGAGGAGAAAGAGACTGGCGAAGTCTGCATCATCGACGGTATCCGATGCGAAATCATCAAATGGAGGCCCCGCGCCACAAAAGGTCGCTACTTCACTGCCTATCGGTTTACAGTCCCCGGTTGGTCGGAATGTGTAATCACAGGGCTTCGAGACACCCGCCGCGTTATTCGTGGCCGACTGGACCCGATGACAAGAATACTGCTTGGTATCGATTCATAGCACAAATCAGCTGTGGCCGGGATGCAAACTGCTTCCTGACCACAGTTTTCTTTTATCTATTGACATTATATAGCCAATTCGCTATATTTATTATATAGCCATCTCGCTATATAGCTGGCTGACGATTTAATCTGTGGAGGTGAGTCGGAATGAATGACGAATTCTTCCATGCCCTTTCCAATCCGTACCGTAGGGAAATTATCCGGATGCTCCGCTGGAAAAACATGAGCGCCGGAGAAATCGTGGAGCAGTTCGATATCGCACAACCTACGGTTTCGAAGCACTTGGACGTATTGAGGAAAGCTGAAATCGTGACATCAGAGCGCCGCGGAACGCAAATCATATACTCCCTCAACCTTTCCGCCATGCAGGAAATGCTTGTATATATGACGGAGCTGTTTGAGGGTAAGGCTGCAAAAGAGTTAAGGGGAGGTCTTGCCGGTGAATGTGAATAAGTCAAAGTCGCTTATCAGCGGTTTATCCTTTCTGGCCCTTCTTGTTGCCCTGCTCATCCGCAACGATGTTCTCTCCTCTGTGATGGTCCTCACCTGTTTGCTCTCCGCCCTCTTTATCCTGTATCGGAACCTTGCCAGCCTTTCCAATGTTTCAGAGGATAACCCAAAGCTCAAAACGGTCCGCTTTGTCACTGTTTTCAATGTGGTCGTTGTCGCTGGTGTTGTTGTCTTTGCATTCCTCATTGAGAAAGGCGTTATTTATCTCTCGGAAGCGCAGGGTAAGTATTTCTTCTCCGCCTTTCTTGCAGTTCTCGTGATTGTCTTTGGCAACATTGCGCCAAAGCTGCCTTTTAACCGCTACACAGGTTTACGGCTCCCATGGACGGTACGGGATGAACAAACATGGATTGTTGCCCATCGCATTCTTGGGTACATTTCCCTGCCCATCGGCGTCCTGTGTTTTGCCGGCGCTACATTCCAGATGGACTTTGACCTCTGGATAAAAGTATGGTTTCTTGCTCCCCTCTTTATTTGGATTGGGATACCTGCCGCATACTCCGGATTGTTCTACTATCGCAAATACACTGGAAAGCTGTAAAAAAGAAGCTGAACAGGCGTCAAGCCCGTTCAGCTTCTCTTTATATCCTTGGTTATGACGCACAGCGCATCCGCATGGCGGCCGCATCCTCAATCTGCTGGCAACAGAGCAGAGAGTCCGCGTCGCAGCGGCTGATGTAGATGTCGAACTGCTCCAATGCAAACAGCGCCAGGTCATGACGGTTCATGGGAAAGTGTCTGGAGATGGCCACGGTTTGAACCCAATCATTATACGCCTCAACAGGTTCCATACCCGGATGCTCCAAAACATAATCCACGATGCTGTTTGCGATAATTGAACAGATGCCCAGCGGCTTCGATAATTTCATGACCTATCCTCCTTTCGTTTTCCCTATCATATAACACAATATATCAAATGTCAATATCAATCCTTATGGACGAATACAAGTGCTGCTGTGGCGTTATCCTCCATTTTAAGCATTCTGGCCCCGTCTGTCAGACCTTTTGTTGCTGCAGACCAGTTCCCTGCCTGCAGGACGATATCACCCATTGCCTCGGGTCTGATAGCGTAGTGGACGCCATCTGTGGTGAGCAGCAGAATATCTCCCTTACGAAGCTGGCCGGAGTAGGTCTGTATTTCCGGCGTCGCGGCAATACCAATCCCGCTGGTGAAAACATATCTTGCAGGGTGGCTGTAGTATTCCTCTCCCTTTATCACATCTTCCTGCATCAACTGTGCTGCCTTTGTATGGTCCTGCGTCAGTTGGATAATGCGGGAACTGCCGTCGCTCTGTAACCGCAGCAGGTGGATTCTACTGTTCCCACAATGGGCAAAACAGAACTTGCTGTTCTCATAGACGAGGCAGCAACTGAGGCAAACGCCAAAGCCAGAGTACAGCTCCTCATTGGCCACTTTAAATGCGCCTACGACCCTGTTGGCTACATTGACCGCTTCCAAAAGCATCTCCGCGGGATGTGCCAGAAACATTTCGGGGTCACAAGCATACAGACGCCGGACAGCTTCTGTGATTTCCGAAGCGGCCACAACTGCCGGCTGCAACCCAAGACCATTCTGCTTGCTGCCTGCGCCATCGGCTACCAGCGCAAACAAGGTGGTATCCGACAGCACGACAAAATCAAAGAAGTCCTCATTCACTTCTCTGCCATACCCACAGTCAGATGTGCCGCCATATGTGTAGACGGTCTTATCCTGCATATTTCTCCCCTCCTTCCTCATGCCTTTGGTCGCCTACCTTGATGAATCCCTTATCCACTCTCTTTTTGACGCCGGCACTGTATTTCGCGTAAAGCACATCGTCCTTCTGTTCTTTCCGCAGTGCGTCATGCAGGTAATCAAGCGGCGAGGCATAAAGCTCCCGGAGCGGGACAGAGAGCTTGTACTGGTTGATGGCTCTGCGACCAGCATCATTGGCAAAGAACGCGTACATCTGCTCGGCGGACTCAAAGCTAAGGTATTCCCGCACCATAATGAGAAATAAGAGCCTTGCCCGGACATAACCATCGTTTCCATCAAAGTAGTTTTTGGGGAATTTGCTGGCCCGTCCACTGATAACATCCGTATATACTTTGACAACCAGTTCTGCTTTACTGACATTGACTGTTCTTGGATAGATGTGCCATGCTACAAAATAAAGGTCCACTTCCCGATTGATTTCCGGTGGAGAGGGAATCCGGTTGATAAGAGATTCCAGTTTCATTGCTTTGACGATTTCCGGCGTTAGGCAATCACGAACCTGCTCCGGTGTCCAGCGCAAATAGTAGCTGAATATGTAGTGCAGCATCTCCGAGCTGGTCTTCGACCCTTGCGCCTTATTCATGCACGATGCCGAGTAGGTCTTTCGCTTTCCCATTAGAACTTCATCATATTCACGCAGATAATATCTTGCGTCTACTGTCCGCGTGGTCGGGGTACCATATTCGATAATTGCCATCCTATCCTCCTTCATTGTTCCGCTACTGCTCCTCCGAACCGTTGAGCATATCCATGACGATTTTCAGATTATCTACGCCCAGTTCATACAGCAGCTCCGTCGATTTCTTATACATCATCAGCAGTGTCGTGAAATAGAGGCTGGAACTGTTCACCCTGTCAGCGCCGGCTTTTGTTGTCTCCAAAAAAGCATTCACCGCATTTCTGGCAAGAACGACATCTGTCTGCCTGATTGGTATCTCCACAGCTCCCAACATCAGCTTCATAGGCAGGTCCTCCCTTCAAAAGTGGGGTAAAATCAGTATGTATGATTTCAAGCAAAATCGTTCGGATATTCCCATCTTTTTTCTCCAGTTCCGCAATAATCACGCCTTTCTACCTGTTTGTAGTCCCATACATACACCTTGTATTTGCCAGACCACTTCCTGTATGTATTTTCAGATAACATTACTGCTTCGTCGACATAGGGTTTTGATGGGCCATTTGCCCGCGATTAAATCTGCGCCCCTTCTTAGAGAATAAAAAGGTCAATTTGGAAATTGAGACTGCCAACTTATCTGTTTCGGATGTGTTCCGCTGCTATTTCTGCCGCGCATATCAAAATCACCGCCCATACATCCGTGTATGTGCCCCGAAAATGTCCTGAATTACGCTTCAACGTCCGCTCATCAATTCGTGCTCCTTTGAAGTCTCTAACCTCTTGATTCCGACTTGGTATCGTGCAGTCCCAAAGCGGCCCTCACCCATTGGCTCTCTGCGACGGGTGCCACGGCGCCCATGTTCCTGTTTGTTATTCCGGTATCCGTTTTATCCTCCTCTCCCTTCCCCGCCCTGAAAGCAATGGCTGCGCATTCTTTATCCGTGTCACTATGGAACTGATGAACCGGGAATATGTGATTGGGAGTCGGACGCCATGCGGCTTGAGCATACTTTTACATAGACTCCTTCCTCCCTTTCATCATTGAAAAGGGGCGTCTGATATGGTAGACTTTTGATGCAAATGATTTCGGAGAACAGGTGACCGCTATGGACAATGCACGTACCGGAAAGCTGATTGCAGAGCTGCGAAAAGAAAAGGGCTTTACGCAGCAGCAGTTGGCTGACCAGCTCAATTTATCCAATAAGACGATTTCAAAATGGGAGTCTGGCGCAGGAAGCCCGGA
>JAFQPT010000219.1 GCA_017411665.1 Oscillospiraceae bacterium
AAGCAAGCCGAATGTCCCAGCTCACATCCCTTACGGTAGTAACACAGTGCCTGCTCGAAATCTTCGCTCACACCAAGTCCGATTTCGTAAAGCTGCGCCAGCACCCACATTGCTTCGGGAACATCTGCTTCCGCTGCCTGCTGCGCCATTTGCAGGCTCAAAGCGAAGAATCCGTCATCCTCCTGCAAATCCAGTCCGATGTTCATATATTCCCTTGCCAGCTCTGCCGCAGCCTGGAAATCTCCCTCGTAGGCAGCAGTTCGGAGCACTGCGATTTGCTTGCACGCATCACCATAGGTAAACGCATTTTCGTCACCGTTGGCCTTTGCGCGTTCCATCCAGTACAAAGCCTGCTGCGTATTCAATTCCACGCCGCTGCCCTGCAGATACAGCACTGCCAATGCAAACTGAGCAGAGCCATTGTCCTGCTCAGCCAGCCTTCCAAACCAGTAGGCAGCCTGTTCCAAATCCACTTCTGTCTGCAGTTCGGAATCGCCTTTCCGATATGCCTGTGCCACACGCTCCATAGCGTCTTCGTCACCGTTCTTTGCATCTTCCAGCAGCGTATCCATAGTCACAAAGGTGTTGCCCCAAAGGTTATATGCCTCATCCTGATAAGGTCGCACCATCTGCTCCCCGCCAAACAGCGTTCTGCACAGCATTGCAGGCCGCTTTCTGCCGCTGACACGATCAAATCTCAGCTCATTGCCAATCAGCTTCACAAGCACGCCTTCGCTCTCAAGGTTGAGCCCGCAGTAAAGCTCCACAAAATTCCGTTCTGCAGCCATATCGCGCAGCATGCATCCAACCTTCAAAAAGGCCGTACTCAGTTTCTCGGGGTCACCGTCAATTCTGCCGCTGCTATACAGTTCGGGTGTTCTGCCGTCAGCAAATACAGTCAAACTCATATCCGTAAAGAAGTCATCATACATCCCCAATTCACTGCGCACAAACAGCTTCGCAGAAATCTCGGCTGCAGAAGATACAAAATGGCAGCGAATGGCTCGGTCAATCATATCAAAACAGAAATCCGAAGGACAGTTAAAGGCATATGCCTTCCCTCCCCGCTCAAATTGTTCCAGCAGCCAAGTGTTCACATTGTTCTTCATAAAGAAGGAAATACCTGTAACCATTGTGTCCCCTCCATGGGTCAAATTCTATTGCTACAACCATACCATATTTCTGTTTGAATTGACAGAGCTTTTTCTGGAAAAGAAAATGCAGTGCAAAAATCACACTGCATTTTTCTCATACTGTTTTAAGCATCTGCATGCTCACAATCCGATATGCCGGCCGTTCCGCTTCGCGATACCGCTCACTATGACGAACCGATGGCATTCCTTCCCCGCGACACGCTGCAATATACGTCTGCCAAGCTGTCATATCAAAGTCTGCTTCCTGCAAAACCTCTTCCGCAGCAGACAGATATCGAGCCAGACTCTCTTTTCCGTCAACATCAAAAACCGTGTCTGCAAACAGCTGAAACAGCTGCTCAGAGGGCAATCCCGCCTGTTTCCACGCTCCCAGATTTACGCGGCACACATACTCGGAAATCTGCTCATACAGCGGTTCGTTTGTCATTGAAACCGCTGCATACTCCTCCTCAAAAAAGAACTTTGCACCGTCCAAATCCGACAGCAAATGCTCTGCACCGCATGCCGCCTGATAGCACAGCTTCACCACGTCTTGAGGCTGCATGGAGGGATGGGCATACAGCTGCTCCCGCAGACACTTTTGGAATACTTTCATAGATGTCACACCGCCTCGGCCTTCCCAAAAGGAATCAGCCTGGTTTTTCCCAATGCAAGCATCAGCCCCGGAATCAGCACCAGCTGAACCGCAATACCGGGAATTGCATTCAAGAAAGCCCCTGCCAGGAACATTTCAATTGTAAACACGCCGCCGCTGATGCCCATCAGTGCCATCATCACAACTGCCCAGACCACACGGCCTGCAACCATCGCCATCAGCATAGCTTTGTACAAAGACTTCATGCAAAAATACCCTGCACGGAAATATATAACCCCCGCAATCGCACCGTATGTTCCCAGTTCAAATGCCATTGCAGTTGCTGTGGGGAACATGGGAGGCATCCCAAACAGAAAGGAGCGCACCACAGGCACCAACAGTCCCACCATAGCGCCGTATTTTCCGCCGCAAATCAACCCGCACAAAAATACAGGGATGTGCATAGGCAGCAGCATGCTGCCGATTTGCGGAATCTGTCCTGTGAGAAAAGGCAAAACAAGGCCCAACGCAAACAGCATTGAGGAAACCGTCAATTTCTTTGTTCGATTCATCTTCATGATTTTTTCAATGTCCTTTCTGTCAGACAAAAAAAAGATAAAAAGCCCCCGTTTATGCCTTCGGGCAAAAACGACGACTTTCGTAACCGTCACAAATTGTTTTCCGTTCATCTCTTGAAAAACATCGACTTCGGTCGACCCTGTCAGATTGTTCTGACAGTCACATAATAGGACAAACAGACTTATATGAAAAACATTATACACGCTGCACCCAATCAAATCAACCATAATTTATCGAACGCAGCGGCCATTCTCATTCATGACCGCTGCTTATGGTCATTCCGTAAGAAACGCCCAAACCGCCGCATTGAACGCCTCTGGATTCTTCGCTGCGACAGCATGGTCTCCGGGAATGATTGCCAGCTCCCCATTGGGCAGACTATCATAAATCAGCCTTGTATGCTTTTCCAGAATCAAATCACGATCCCCTGCAATCACCAGAGTCGGATGAGTGATACGGCTAAGCTCAGCAGGTTGGATATAAGGATCATTGACCATCAGTCCCAAGAGCTCTGCTTGTCTGTGGGCTTCCGCATTTCGTTTTCCGAACAAACGGGCAATGTAATAGCCCAATGTAATGGGAATCTGCGCATACGCCTTCACGCCTCTCGGAAATAGATTTGCACCATTCAAAATCAAGCACTTTACCCGTTCGGGATACTTCAAAGCAAAACACATGGCAATATTGCCGCCGTCAGAGAAGCCGAGAATATGTGCCTTTTCGATTCCATGCTCATCCATAAAGCACTTCAAATCCTCCGCAAATTGGCGGATGGTAAAGGGTGCTTCTCCCCGAGGGGTTCTGCCATGACCGCGGGTATCCAACGCAATCACACGGAAGCACTCAGAAAATGCATCCACCTGATGGGTAAAATAGGTCATATCCTCCCCATTGCCGTGTAGTAAAATCAGCGGAAATCCGCTGCCCTGTTCATAGTAATTCAAACGAATATCCATAGTACGCCTCATAAAACTGATATACCTTAGTTTAACTCGATTTGCAATCTGAATCAATAGAAAAAGAACGGAGGATCCCCTCCGTTCTTTTCTTATTTTCGTTTAAGGAGCTCTTTGATTTTATCGTGATACTGCCAGAACAGCAGCGCCGCGCCAATGAGCGCCGCCAGTAGCACATAACCGATTACAGGCGTCTGCACATAAGCAATCGCCGTGTCCTCAGCCGCAAAGGCAACAACCGCATAACTGCCATCCACAGCAGTTTCCGCTTCGCGCCACACTCCGCCGCTCCCGCAAACGTACATGCGAATATGCTCGGAGTCTGCTTCTTCGGGAAGCAGGAAACGAACTGTCGTAACATTCTGCTTTTCAGACAGCTCAATTCCCCAGGTTTCCATCAGTACACAGCCAAAACCGACCACGGGACCATCATCCAGTTCCGCAACGTTTACATCCGCTCCGGAAGTGAACACGCCCTGTACCAAAACAACGGGTCGGCCGTTTTCACGCACCTGCTCACTGGCAATCACGCTGTCTCGACTGATATAAAGCACATGGAACTCCATATCAAACAGAACATTGTTCAAATCCGTCGCCGACAGGCCTTCCCATTCACTGACATACCCGTCCTTTTGCGGTACAGCGGGAATGTCCGCAGCAGATACGCTGCCCCCCAGGGGAACAACAATTTCAACAGGGTCGCCCTTTTCATATACAAATCGAAGGGTCACGTTGCGGAAGGACTCATCCAGATGTTCCTGCTCTACAAATACTTCCTGTGACTGAGGCTCTGCCTGCCCGGAATAGCTGATGCCGTCAATGGCACCGGGGTCCCGATTCAAAACCAGATAGAAGTTATCCCGAATGGGTGCTTCTTCCTCTGAGTCTCCCTCTTGGGCAAACCCGAGAACCGCACCGATTCGTTCCTTCGCACCAAGAATTTCCACCATGCTGTAGCAATCGGAAACTATGCCCGCACAGCCGGCAATGCCGCCCACATAGCTCTGTCCGTGAAGCGTACATTTTGCACTGCTCATGCGAATAAAGCCGTTACTCTGTCCGGAAACACCGCCTACATATTCCGCAGCCGATGCATCCACTGTTCCGAAGTTGAGGCTCTCCTTCACAAGTCCCATGTACTGCCAGCCTGCAATACCGCCGACATTTCGTTTGTTCCCTGTAATGACCCCGTAATTCTCACATTTTAGGACCACAGCGCGAATCTCGCCGGAAAGATTCATCGAGCTTTCACCGCTGATTTGCCAGTCATCTTCTGCATCCAGGTCATTTTCCAGTGCCATCGCACCTGTGATGCCGCCGATATTCATATCCCCGAAGACATCTCCTCGATTTACACATTTTTCTACCTTGCC
>JAFQPT010000220.1 GCA_017411665.1 Oscillospiraceae bacterium
GATGACCGCTACTGTCGGTGGTGCGAATGCTTCCTTTGGCGCGTCTACCGGTACTTCCAACGTGATCAGAAGCTACAAGGAATCCAGCGCTGCCAGCAGTGTGAAGTACGGCGTGATATTCTTCCGGGACAACAACAGCGCTGTAGTTCCTACTTTGGACGATGCAGAGGCTGCACTGAAGGAACAGTACCCCAACGGCGACGACGTAGAAGTTGGCGCATAATTAGCTGCTCTACATACGCCTAAACTGTATTAAGGTTCAAAACAAACCCTCACCCATTTTGGGTGAGGGTTTTTCTATTTAATCTATTGCTGTAAAAATGCCGCCTCATCTATCAATGAGGCGGCATTTTTATGTTTACTTTTTCTTGTTCTTTTTGGGCTGCTGTTTGGCTCTTTTTTCTTCGATGCGAGCTTTACGTTCTGTCTTCAGGCGTTCTATTTCTTCCTTTTCGTGCTGAGCTCTTGCTTCCTCAGCTTTTTTGTGGAAGTACTTGTATGCATACCATTCTGCAATGAGAATGGGACCCACAATCAGCAGTGCGCGTCCAATCAAGCTCCATGCACTGATTCCGGCTGCGGGATTGCTGTGAATTACTGCAGCGTTCATACCGGTGGAGAAAACCGTCGTAAGTAATGTGAGGATTAGTGCGTATTTCAGTATTTGTTCCATTTTTTCAGAATTCAAAATCTTATCCCTCCGAGTAATCAATAACTGCTTCATATTGTATCATCTACATGTGATTATTTCAATGAATTTTCCGAATACTATATAATTTGATGTTTAATGCACGTGAATCATAATTTCAACTTATGGGTTCATAGTAATTTTATGTTGGACTGAGAAACAAAATTTTGTTAAACTATAAACAGGAAATGTTGCAAAGATGAAGTGGTCTTTGCGTAAATGATATATAAGAAAGGAATTTGTATATGTTTGAAAAAGCTCAAGTATTTGCAGGTAAGGTAGTAGTTATTACAGGCGGTAGCCGTGGTATCGGTTTTGCAGCTGTGAAGGAATTCCTGAAGGCAGGCGCAAAGGTTTGCTTCCTGAGCCATTATGAAGAAACCGGTAAGGCAGCTCTGGCGAAGCTGGCTGAAATCAATCCCGACTATCCCGTCATCTGGCGTTGCATCGACCTCTGCTCCGAAGAACAGGCAAAAGCTCTGTTTGACGAAGTCGAAGCTCTGTGGGGCCGTGTTGACGTTCTGATCAATAATGCAGGTATCTCCAATGATGACGCACTGGTTCACCACACTATGGATCGCTGGAAGGCAGTTCTGGATGTTAACATGACCGCTGTTTACAACATGAGCCGCTATGCACTGTCCGCTCTGAAGAAGACCGAAGGCTGCATCATCAACACTTCCTCCGTATCTGGTGTTTACGGTTCTCCCTCCGGCATTGCATATCCTGCAACCAAGTCCGCTGTTATGACCATGACCAAGACCATCGCTTATGCTTTGGCTCCTGTCGGTATCCGCTGCAATGCAATCGCTCCCGGTGTCACTCACACTGAAATCATTGACAACCTGCCTCAGTTCGCTCTGGATTCCATCGGCGGCACCATTCCTCTGAAGCGTTCCAATCATCCTGCAATGGCACGTACCGAAGATATTGCTTACGCAATGATGTTCCTTGCATCTGACTATGCAGAATACATCACCGGCGCAACTCTGCAGGTTGACGCAGGCTACAGACCCTCCAATATGCATCAGTTTATTGACTGGGGCGAAGAAGCAAGACATTAATGACTTCTAAAAAACGCATCGGCTCAGCCGATGCGTTTTTATTGTCAGTAGATATTCTCTGTGATAAAATAAAGATACGCTCCGCTTTGGAAGCGGAGCGTATCTTTATTTCTTAAAACCCTTAATGTGTGCGCTGATATCGCCCATTGCGTGGGTGCAGTTATTGCGGTATACAAATTCCCATTTGCCGTTGATTTTTGCAAACTTATCGAATTTACGATCCATCCAAATAATCTGGGGATTAAACTGGCCGGTGATGCCCTGGGTTACAACCAGATAGGATCTTGCTTCTGCGGTCTGACCGTCTTCACTGACGGTAATCTGGGGATTCACACACAGATGCATGGTCTTAGGAGTGCCGTCTTCATATTTCATGATGCCGCGCATGGTTTTCAGATAACCTTCGGGGCTCTTGCTGAAGCCGGGCTTTCCGTCGAAAAATGCGTCCATATGCTTGAAGAGCTCGCCTACGCCTTCAAAGTCGCCGCTGTCGACCAGCCAGCAGTACTGATAAAGCAGATTCTGAATTTCAAAGATATCCTGTGCAGACATGGGTATACATCCTTTCAAAGTTAGATTAACATAATTTTATCAAACATTATTGACAGAGTCAACACAGACCAAAGGGAGGAGACCATATAATGGAAATTTTATATAAAGACCGCCATGTGGCTGTGTGTGTAAAGCCTGTCGGCATGATTTCGGAAGATTCCGGTATGCCTGCCTTGATTCGTGAGCAGCTCGGCGGTGAGGCATATTGTGTGCACCGCCTGGATACTGTGGTAGGTGGGGTTATGGTTTATGCACTGACCAAAAAGGCAGCGTCTCAGCTGTCCGCCTATATTGCGGGAGATATGCTGACAAAGGAATATCTGGCTGTTGTGGAAGGGATTCCCAATCCCGATGAAGGCTATCTGGATGATTTACTGTTGAAGGATAGCTCCAAAGGCAAGAGCTATGTGGTGCAGCGTATGCGCAAGGGCGTGAAAGATGCGCGGCTGCAGTATAAGGTGCTGCAATCGGTTGCCACTGTGAATGGCACATACAGTCTTGTTTGGGTGCGATTGATTACAGGGCGATTCCATCAGATTCGGGTACAGTTTGCTTCCCGCAAGCATCCTTTGGTTGGGGATGGCAAGTATGGCAGCAAGTGCAATCGCTGTACAACGGCTTTGTGGGCATGGAGATTGACGTTCCCGCATCCCAAGACAGGGGAAATGCGCCGGTACGATCATAATCCGCCCGAACAATTTCCGTGGAATTTATTTGAAACGTAAAAAGCGACTTACATTTGTAAGTCGCTTTTTATAGTTCATTGCCCAAACGATTGAGTACATCCTTGAAATAGTCGGGGAGCTCGGTGTCCAAATGAACGGCTTCTCCTGTGCGGGGATGGATAAACTGCAGCTCTTTGGCATGCAGGCACTGACCGACCAGACCCTTTTCGGGGAGCTTGGCGTGTCCGTAGACCTCATCTCCAAGCAGGGGATGACCGATGTGAGCCATATGTACGCGGATTTGATGGGTGCGTCCCGTTTCCAGCTTGCATCGCACGTGAGTATACCCTCTGTAACGCTCCAGCACCGACCAGTGGGTGACTGCGTTGCGAGAATGTACGTTGGTAACTGCCATTTTCTTGCGGTCGTTGGGATGACGTCCGATGGGTGCATCTACCGTGCCTGCATCGTCACGGAGGTTTCCAACAACCACAGCCCGATACACGCGGGACAGGCTGCGGTCGGAAAGCTGTGCGGAAAGTGCCAGATGAGCGGCATCATTTTTCGCGACAATCAAGAGTCCCGAAGTGTCCTTATCAATGCGATGAACAATGCCGGGGCGCTTTTCACCGCCTACACCCGACAGGGTGTCCCCACAATGATACAGCAGGGCGTTAACCAGAGTGCCGTCGGGGTGTCCCGGTGCGGGATGAACGACCATACCGCGGGGTTTGTTGACAACCACAACATCCTCGTCTTCATATACAATATCAATGGGGATATTCTGGGGTACCAGAGGAACTTCCACAGCTTCGGGGATTTCCACGAGGAAGGTATCGCCTGCGGAAACTTTATGGTTTTTCTTGACTGCTTTTCCGTTCAGCGTCACCTGTCCGTCGGTCAGCAGACGCTGAGCAGCGTTTCGGGTCAATCCGGGAATTTCGGTCGTCAGCCACGCATCAATACGTACGCCGCTTTCAGCGGCAGTCAATTCAAACAGTTCCATCGCCAAATTCATCCAAAATCGCTTCCAGAGACATTTCTTCCTGCAGCTTTTTGGTCAGCTGGTCCAACTCGCGTGTCTCTTTTGCATCCTGTTCCAATGCTTCTACGGAAGGCTTCTTGACTTTCTCGAACTTTGTGGGCATCTGCTCAAATTCCGCAAAGGGGTTTTCTGCGTCGAAGGGCTTCTTTTCTCCGTACAGCTTACCGGTGCGGCGGCGTTCGGCAACCTCATCGGGCAGCTGGGGCTTTTCGGAAAACAGCTTTACGCCGGGATTTCGTTCGGATTCGGGACGTTCTTCGCCATATTCTTCTTCGTATGCGAGGTCCTTCTCGGTTTTTTCGGAAGGCATCAGCAAAATCGCAATGCACAGCAGGAAGCCGCCCACGGTAATGAAGATATCTGCAACGTTGAAGATGGCAAAGTTCATAAAGTCGGTGCGGAACATGTCTACCACGTAGCCGTAAAAGGCACGGTCGATGGCATTGCCCATGGCACCTGCAGCAATCATGGTCAGTGTCCAGCGCAGACCGTTGGAGGGGATTTTGCGGTTGACGATGAGATAAATGACTGCTGCGGTAAAGGAAACTGCCAGTACCACAAAAGCCCAGCGTGCGCCGCCGCCGGACAGCATGCTGAACGCTGCACCGGTGTTGTGATAATTGACAAGGCTCATGAAACCGGGAATCAGTGTGATTACACCGTCGCCCAGAGGAATATTCAAAGTGACGTAGTATTTCAGCGCCTGGTCGGCAATCAGTGCCAACAGAGCTGCAATTGCATAATACAACTAACGTCGCCTCACTTTCTGAGTTTGATTAAAAACTGCAGTCGGACAGGTTACCCCGTCCGACTGCAAGTCATTTCGATAATTATTCTGCCAGAGATTCTGCACAGCGTGCGCACAGTGCGGGGTGTGCTTCGCTGGAGCCAACGGTGGTGGAGTGCATCCAGCAGCGGGGGCACTTGGGAGCTTCGCTGGGTTCAACCTTAACGGTCAGACCTGCGAACTGTTCGCCCTTGTAGCCTTCGCCTTCGCCGTCAACGACGTCGGTTTCGGAAACGATGCAAATCTGGTTGAAGTTTACATCCTTAATCTGTGCAAAGGTTTCCTTTGCGGAGTCAGCTACGAACAGAGTGATCTTAGCGTCCAGAGGCTTGCCAACGCGCTTTTCTGCACGTGCCAGTTCCAGAGCCTTGTTTACGTCGCCGCGCATCTTCATAACCTTATCCCAGTATTCAGCTTCTTCAGCGGTGAATACACGTGCGGGATCGTAGGTGGGCATGTCGTTGAGCATGACGTGTTCGGGGTTGACGCCTTCGCCGTGGTTCATTGCTTCCCAGATTTCGTAGGTGGTGAATGCCAGGATGGGAGCCAGCAGACGGGTGATGGTGGACAGGATTTCGTAAATCGCGGTCTGTGCGGAGCGGCGGGACAGGGAGTCGATGCCGTCGCAGTACAGACGGTCCTTGATGATGTCCAGATAGAAGTTGGACATTTCCATGATGCAGAACTTGTGTACGGAGTGAGATACTACGTAGAAGTCGTATGCTTCGTATGCATCGTGGCAGCGACGGATCAGATCGTTGAGCTGAATCATTGCCCAGCGATCCAGAGGCAGCATATCTTCATATGCAACACGGTTTGCAACGGGATCGAAGCCGTTCAGGTTGCCCAGAATGTAGCGAGCGGTGTTGCGGATCTTCAGATACATATCGGACAGCTGCTTGAACTGCTTGTCGGAGCAGCGCATATCCTGGTGGTAGTCAGCGGATGCTGCCCACAGACGCAGCAGGTCTGCGCCGTACTTGGGGA
>JAFQPT010000221.1 GCA_017411665.1 Oscillospiraceae bacterium
ATTTGTGATGGTTTTGGGAATGTTCAAGGTCAGTGTCAAGGTGCCGTCTTCGGTGTACAGGTACTTGTCCCAGCCGGCGATGACCTTATCGAAGGCGTTCTGCTGTGCCTGTGTGATATGGTCGGGCACAAATTCGCCCGCTTCGTCATACAGGAAGTAGACATCCACATCACGCAGCAGTGCGGACAGCTCGGGGTCCAGTGCTGCTTCCAACTCTGCATTGAAGGCTTCCAAATCTACCTTCGTGACAGTGACGGGAACGGTGATATGATTGCCCTTCAGCTCAGCGTTTCCGATGGTCAATGCAAAGCTGTCGGCCACCTTGTTTGTGACAAGGGTCTGCAAATCGTCTGCGTCCGAATGTTCCATGGCGGCATCACAGTCTGTCAAATGTTCGATACCGCGAGAGTCTGTTGCGAAAGCATCCTCAAATGCTGCAACAGTCTGCTCAGCCAGTTTTTCCTGCACAGAGTAGTATGCCAGAGCAGTGGGGGCTATACCTACAGCTGCGGTTGCCAGCGCAATCAGAATCAAAAGCAGACCCAGCAGCTTTTTGCGAATCATGACGAGCAGTGCAATCAGCAGAATCGCACCGCCTGCGCCCACCGTATAATACTGCCATTGGGGATACTCCGCAGAGACGGATGCGGGATTGTTCACCGTGAGGAAGTTGTAGGTTTCGCTGAAGGCAAGCTCGTTTTTCTCGGTTGCTTCCTCTACGTAGCGATGCAGGCGGGAATACTGCGCATAGTCGCACATCAGACTGCAGTAATCAGCCAGTACTTCGCGATTGTTTTTTACATTTGCTGTGAACATGACGATCAAAATCGGCTCGGTGGTGTAGACAATGGCGCTGTCATTGAGATATGTAATGCCGTTGTCGGTATACCAGCCGTATTTATGCGCAACCACATAGGGGGGCTGATTCTGTTTGAAGTAGTCATAGGGACTGGCCAGCGTCATGCAGTATTCCACGCCGGGGTACTTTTCTTCGTTGCCGTACAGCAGCTTCAGACAGTGCAGAATCTGCTCGGGGGTGAAGAAGTTTCTTGCCAGAAAATCGGAGGTGGCATCCTCTTCCGCAACACCGATGTAAGGCAGAATGGTCTTGCGGAAGGCTGCATAGCTTCCGCCGCCAAGGTCACGTACCATGGTGTCCATTGCGGGGTTATCGGAGTTGACCAGAGACAGGTACTGCAGATTCTGATAATGCGTGCCGCCGATTTTGGTGGAAAATTCCATTTCACCCTTGGAAATGCGCTCGGCATACAGCATGTTGGTGGGCAGCTTTGCCATGCTTGCACCATACATGAGGGTGTCTTTGTTGTGGTAATGCTCTTCACCTGTGACGGTGTTGTAGTAGCCCGCTGTAATTTGGTTTGCTTCCGTGCCGTGTGCGGCGAGGAAATCTTCCATAATCTGCTCCCAGGTTTTGTCCTTGAAGCGCGGGTCATCCCAATCGACAGCCAATGCGGAGGTGCATAAACAGACAGTCATGCAAAGCAAAACGGCTGCGGACAGGAGCAATTTCTTTAGTTTCATGGGTATACCCCTTTATCATCCATAATCTACAATTTATATAGTTTATCAGATAATTCGGGGATTTACAACAGGTTACAACAACATCGACGAAATTGTGAAGGTCAGGAATGCACCGATGCCTGCGCAGCAGATGCGGCCAAGTATATGATATCGCAGACGGATTCCTGTGTCCGTCAGCGCGCCTGCGGTCTGCATACAAACGGACAAACCGCCAAAGCCTGTCAGCAAACTGCAGACGGTCAGTGCCTGCGGCGTGACGGCGGTGCCTGCCATGGCACCGATGCCGCAGCCCAATTCCAACAGTCCCATGCAAAGACCGCGGCAGTATTGCAGAGACAGCGGTGTATAGGCGGCGATGCTGCCATAGATTGCGGAAAATACACCTGCATTCTCCAAGGCCCCCGTCAGCGCACCGAAAAAAACCACATATCCGCAGATGCAGAGAATCTGCAGAGCGGATTTGGAAATGGCATCGGGAAGTGCGGTTGAGAGATTTGCGTATGCGATGAACACAGGGTCGGACTCCCTGGAAACGGCTTCACTGCCGGATAAAAACATCCCTGTCATGAGGGCAGAGAGAATGTGCACTGCATATAACAGGATTCCCACAGCGGCTGAATGGAAGATGCCGACCCCAATGGCTCCGATGAGAAAGGACGGTCCCGAATTATTGCAGAAGGTCAAAAGCTTTTCTCCTTCATTTGCGGAAAGCACTCCGCGCTTCACATGGTCTGCGATGACTGCGGCACCGAGGGGATACCCGCCGAGAACACCGAGGATGAAAATCCCTGCCCCTGTCCCGCTTGTGCCGAACAGCAGCGCCATAGGTGCACGCAGCTTACTGCCCAGATAAGCGGGAATCCCCAGTGCACCTGCCAGATAGCTGACGACAAAAAACGGAAACAGACAGGGGATGATGATGCCTGCACAGGTGGTCAATGCGGATTTGGCACCGTTGACCGAGCCGTCGGAAGCGGCGACAAGCATAATCAAAAGCGAGGCGGTGAAGCCAATGGCAGGCAGTGGACTCTTTTTCATATGTATGACCTCCGAAGAAACATGTCCGTTTTCTATCATCCTATGGCGGTGTTGGGCTAAACTTGCCCGATGTCGCATAAATTTTTCCATGGGGGTGAGAACTGTTGAAATGGCGGGAGATTCCGGAAGAAACGGCTCATCTGTTTGATCTGCCCATGGATGCAGCGGCGGGCTTGCCCCGTGTGACGCTTATAGGGAGAAAGAGAATTTGCGTGGAGAATCATCGGGGCTTACTTGGGTATTCCACCGAGCGTGTGGAAATTGGCGGAGGCAGGGTGCGTGTATGTATTACGGGCTGCGATTTATATTTGCGTGTGATGAAAAAGGACGCAATCGTCATTACGGGAGAAATCCATTGTGTGGAATTGCTTTGACGGAGGAAGAATGAGAAATCAATTTGGCAGCGGATGGGAATTCGTGATACAGGATACAAGTCCTGCGGGACTGCTCAATGAGCTGTCCGAGAAGGAAATTCGATTTTCTGCGGTTCATCCACTGGATGAGGTGACTGTGTATCTGCGGGCTTCTTATGGAGAGGTTCGGCGTGTTCGCGCTGTTGCGGAACGGCGGGGAAGTGATTTGCGGATGTGCAGACCCTATGGACTTCGTCCGAAGCTGCGGCAAATCGGGAAACGGTATGTGCTGCTGACTGCGCTGACAGTCTGTGCGGCTTGTTTGGCACTGTCAAACCTCTTTGTCTGGAGAATTGAAGTGATTGGAAATGAACAGGTGGCAGCGGGAGAGGTGGTTCGGGCTGTGACGCAGGCAGGTGGCGGAATCGGCAGCTTCTGGCCGGGGTTTGACAGTGAGCAGATGCGCACACAGCTGCTGCTGCAGCTGGAGAAGGTACAGTGGGTCGGAATCAATTACCGTTCCGGTGCCATTGAAGTGGTGGTGCGGGAGCGGGAACCAATCCCCGAGATAATAGATAACGATGAGCCGGTGCATATTGTTGCGGAGAAAGCGGGTGTGCTGACAGGAATCACTGCAAAGCAGGGACAGACCCGTGCGGCTGCAGGGGATACAGTGGAAAAGGGGCAGGTTCTAATCTCAGGCGCGGCGGTCAGCAGCATCGGTACGACACGGCCTGTCCATGCGTTGGGGGAGGTGGAGGCACGTACATGGTATGCAATTTCCGCAAGACAACCTGCGTTTGAACTGGGAAAAGCATATTCGGGAAGAAAAACTGTAAAAATATCCTTGATTTTAGGATCAAAACGGGTAAATTTTTATTCCGACAGTAGCATTTTTGAGGACAGTTGTGATACAATCATAATGGATTACCATCTGTGTATGAAGGATGTGTTTACGCTTCCGGTTCGAATTATGGTGCAGCAGCGTGTGTACTGGTCAGCACAGGAACGGGAAACGGATATACAGGTGCGGGAGGAAGCCGCACGGGCAGCACTGATGGAAGTACTGAAGTATGAAATCGGAGAGGACGGCAGTGTGATCACTGCGGACTTTGCGACGCTGTCAAAAAACGACGGGATGACCGTGACGATGATGGCGGAGTGTCTGGAGAAAATCGGGGAGGAAGTACCGATTTCCGAGGAAGAGCTTCGGCAAATCCAATTACCCTTGAGAGATGAGGCAACTACGAATGATTGAAAGAACCATTCCGGTAGAACGAGTAGAAGATGTGATCAATGTATTCGGGTCTTTTGACCAGAATCTGAGAATTATAGAAACAGAGTACGGCGTGACTGTACTCAACCGCGACAACGAGCTGCGTATCAGCGGCGATCCCGAGGCGGTCATGTATGCGGAAAAGGCCATCAACGGTCTTCTGGCACTGGCTGCCAAGGGAGAACAGATTGACTCCCAGAATGTGCGCTATATCATGAAGCTGGTCAGCCAGGGCAGGGAGGAACGGATTCCTGATTTGGCTCGTGACGTGATATGCGTCACAGCCAAGGGTAAGCCCATTAAGGCAAAGACCATCGGTCAGAAGGAGTATGTCAACGCCATTATGG
>JAFQPT010000222.1 GCA_017411665.1 Oscillospiraceae bacterium
CAGGTCCCCCTCATGATAAGAATCGTATTGATAGGGATTAAGCAAGAAGGAAACTGTGACATCACTTCCGCACACGGTCACCTCTACTTCCGGAGCGTTTGGATGAGCGTTCCACCCCTTATTCAGCTGTTCAAAAGTCATGTGGATACCCACCTTGTGTTTGAAAGTACAGTTTCTATTATATCGAAACTGCATGGTATTTCAAGAAAAAGTAAGGCCAGTACAGTGTGATGTACTGGCCCTTCAAATGTGAATAACCTTGGCGCCTGCTTATCAAGCGGCAGTCAGCCGCTCTTTCAGCTTGGTGTTCCGGAATATGGGGTCGACCTTAGAGGCGGCTACCGCGATGCTCTTGGGGTCGCCGACGAACGTCAATTCTTCCTTGGCACGGGTCATAGCGGTGTAGAGCAGGTTCCGCTGTCCCATAAACCAGTGCTCCGTGGTGAAGATGACCACCACGCCCTTGTATTCACTTCCCTGACTCTTATGGATGGTAAGAGAGTAGGCCAGAGAGAGTTTTGCAAGCATATCCCGCGTAAAGAAGGACTCCACGCCGGAGTCGAATTGGATAAGAGCGCCTTGAGAACCACCGTAGGGGTCTATCCGTTTGATTGTGCCGGTATCGCCATTGGCCACATCGTCCTTCCACATATTTTCGTTGCAAACAACGCGGTCGCCCTCCCGCAGCTTCATGAAGGACAGGTCGATTTCCTGTTTTGAAGGGGAGGGAGGGTTGACGATTTTCTGTATCAGCTCGTTCATGGTGTTGGTACAGGTCGGACCCTTCTTCCGCTTAGGAGAAAGCAGGCATACATTGGCCACGCCGTATTTTTGGACAAGGGCAAGGTAGGCGTCCAGAGCCAGCTTCTGTGAGCTGTCCTTATCCGCCCTTGTGAAGTGGAAGAACTCATCCTGCCGGAAAGAATGCACGCCCTTTCCCTCATTGACACGGGCAGCGTTTGCGGCGATAGACCCATGGTTGCGGAAAGAGACCTTGAGGCGGATGGATGGGACGGTATAGCATTCCAGAATGTCCCGGAAGAAATTGCCTGGACCGATGGCCGGCAACTGGTCCGCATCGCCCAACAAGACAAGGCGGACGCCCTCCGGCAGACAGCGGAACATGAGGGACGCGACAAAAATATCTATCATGGAGCCTTCGTCGCAGATGACCAGGCCGATATCCTCCATGTTTCTGTGTATGGATTGGTGGATGGTATATGCCTGGATTCCAGTCACCTCTGTAATCCGTCTTGATGCCTTCCCAGTGGGAGCCATCAGCATGACAGAGCTGATGGGATAATACCGTGTCCACACATGGAGAATGGATTTAACGGTGGTGGTCTTTCCGGTGCCGGGACCGCCTGTGATGACGGAAAGCAGGTTGTTGAAAGAGAATTCCACAGCCTCCTGCTGCGTCTCCTCGATGTCAAATCCGATAGAGCGCCGGATGTCACGCAGAGCTGACTGTACCTGGAATGGGGAGATGGGGCACTTGGGCTTTGCTGTTTTGAACTTCTTAATGGACTCCGCGACAAACCGTTCTTCTTCCCATAGCGCCTTCAGATAAATGGCGCCATCCTTCTCAACAACAACACGGCCGGCCTCTTTCAACCGTTTGATGGCGTCGGCGGCAACTTCCAACACATTGGGAATGTCGCCTATGACTTCGGTAAGCTTCTCGGCCAGTGTCTGATGGAAGGAGTAGCAGTGCCCCTCACTTGCCGCTTCCTGCAGCAGATAGACCACGGCGCCCTGCACACGGCAGGATGCGTCCGGTTGGAGCTTTGCAGCTCTTGCAATCTTATCCGCCTTCAAGAACCCAATGCCCTCGATATCGTCGATGAGACGGTAGGGGTCCTTCTGGATAATGGAAATGGCCTTGTCACCGTAGCGGTTATAAATGAGTTTGATTTGGTGGTCTGAAACGGTATCTTTGAGAAAGCAGCGCAGCTCCCAAAAGTGTTTATTTAAGGTGAAACTGTCATGGATAGACTCGGCCACCGTTTTCCCGATGCCGGGGACGGAGGTCAGTTTCCAATGCTGCTTTTCGATGACGAGAAGGGCATCCTTTCCAAACTTATCGTAGACAGCGCAGGCCTTGCTGTATCCAAGGCCCTTGATAAAGTCGCTGGCAAGGAAACGGATGATTTCCTCTCTGCCGAGATTCACTTCGTCAGGAGAGCTGCCGCCCTCGCTGGTACAGGAGGAGACGGAGAACTGCAGGCCATATCTGGGATGTGTTGTCCAGCCGCCAGTCAGATGGAACACCTGATTGACGATGGGGGAGGGGATAGCTCCAACAGCGGAAAAGTGCTCCTTGCTGTTCAGGTTCTCAAATTGAACGCTGGACCAGTTGGGGCTTGTGTAAATGACATGGAGGACACGCCCCCGAATATCTAATAGCGATGTCGATTCCATCTTATGATACTCCTTTGTGCTTGCCGCCCTGCAGACGCAAATCCAGCTTCGATTTACGTTTGGCGACGTCTTTGGTGAATACAGCTTTTGCTATGGCGCCCTTTGCGGCAATCAGCACCACCTTCTTCTTGGCGCGGGTAATTGCGGTATAGAGCAGGTTCCTCTGCAGCATGGACGCGGGTTCCGCGGGGAGGACGACGATGGCAACGTCGTATTCGCTCCCTTGACTTTTATGGATGGTACAGGCGTAGGACAGGGAGAGGTCATTGAGCAGGTCTTCATCCAAAAGGATTTCATCCTTGTCGATACGCACCTGCACACAGCCGCCGTGGATGCCGGTTATTGTGCCGATATCCCCGTTGAAGTAGCTATTAGCCGGGTCATAGTTGTTCCGGGTCATCATGACCTTATCACCGATGCGGAAAGCATAGTCAGCATAGTGCAGGCTGTTGCTGCCGGGATTTGCGATGGCCTGCAGCGCGTTATTCAGCGCCTTGCTGCCCACCAACGCCCTTTTTGTGACAGGGGTCAGAACCTGTGAGGAAAACACGTTGGCAGGGTCGTAGTAGCGGTGGAACTGCTTTGCCACCTCCTCGGCGATAGCGGTATCATCGTCGCATTCGATAATTTCAAAATCCTCTCCGGTCTTCAGATTGGAAATCCCGTCCCGGATGCGTGCGGCATTTTCAATTATCAAAGAGCCGTCTGCCTGCCGCTGTGCTTTTGTCAGCTTTACCACGGGGATGCAGCCGCTGTAGATAATATCGTGGAGGACATTGCCGGCGCCCACGGAGGGGAGCTGGTCGATGTCTCCGGTAAGAATGACTGTGGACCCCGATTTTAAAGCGGAAAACAGGAGGTCTGCAAGGTCAATGGGGACCATGGAGCTTTCGTCGATGACCAGAAGGTCCGCCTTAATCGGGTCAGCCTCGTTCTTACAGACGGTGACATCCCCGTAAGGTCGGTATTCCAAAAGCCGGTGAACGGTCGTCGCCTCTCTGCCGGTTGCCTCTTTCATCCGCTGTGAAGCGCGCCCCGTAGGAGCGCAGAGGCGAATGACGCAGTTGGGATGCAGCAGTTCAAAGGCCACTAAAAAACCTTTGATAAGCGTTGTCTTTCCGGTGCCGGGGCCGCCGGTGATAACAGCAACGCCGCCATAGCGGAGCAGGCTGAATGCTTCTCGCTGCTGCTCCGCATAGGTGACGCCACACACCTTCTCGGCATAGGCGCACAGCGCCTGTGGGTCACAGGGGGTAGGGATGGCGTCCCGCATCAATCTGCGGATGGCAAAAGCGGTGCGAAGCTCCTGGTAATAGAGGTTGGAGAGATAGACGTCTTTATCCTCTTTGATGATGCCTTCTGATGTTGTGACCAGGCAGGCGTTGATAACGGCCGCTGCAATCGCTTCTGTGTAGGCGATGTCTTTGCCCGACTCACCGGAAAGGAGGTCACGGGTGTATTTGACAAGCTCGTTGTGGGGGACATAGGTGTCTCCGGAATGGGTCTTCCGGCGCAGGACATGCATCATTGCCGCCGTAATACGAGCGCGGGAGTATGCGGGAACCTCGCTGCTGTTGGCGATACGGTCACAGATTTCAAAGGATAACCCGCCTTTGTACCCTGCTTCATAGGGATGCTCCAGCAGACGGGCGACGGAGTTGACGCCAAATTCCTTATAGATGCGAAGGCAGGCGTTATAGGAGCCGCCGTGCTTACTGATAAGTTCAAAGAGCTTCCGCTGCTCCTGTGTTTCCCGGATGTAGTGGACGATAGTGGTTGCCCTCTTTTCCGAGATACTTGGCAGCCTCGTGATTCTGCGGATGGCGTCATCCTCCAGCGCAAGGCTGTATAGCCGTTCACCGAAGTGTTCGATTAGCTCGTTGGCCGTTTTGACGCCAAGGCCGGGAATGGTACATAGATATTCCCGCATGGAGCTGGTATCTGAAAGCAGTTCCCGGACAGAGCATTGCGTAAGTTGTCTTCCATATCGCCCCGATGCCGGCGTGTGCCAGATTCCGGTCACTTCCACCTTAACATCCGTTTTGGGAAGCATGATAATCCCCGTACAGGTCACAGGCCCGGTCTGTGTCAGCACCACAAAAACGGTGTAGCCAGACTGGTAATCACGCATGATGACCCGCTGGAACTGCCCGCGTATGGATTCCATCTCTGTGTTTGTTTCCAAGGTTGTATCCTCTCCTTTCGTCACAATGTTCCTGCGAGGTCAGTATGTCGGAAAGAGGGAAACAGGTGACAGGCATAAAAAGAGGACCCCATGCATTGCTGCATGAGGTCCAGTAATGTTTCTTTATTCTGATTTGGTGTCCGGCTCCTGGAGTGGGAACTGGGGGATAGCTTCCAGCAGTTTCAGGACAAGGTGCTGTCGTAAATCTTCATCGATTTCCTTTCGGATTGTCCCGTCCGGCTGCTTCTTCTCCACGGTTGCCTGCTCGTCAATATAGTCCTTAAAATGCTCAACAGCCTGTTCGATTGCCCACTTTTCACCGGCGACGGCGGCTTTTATTACTTCGTAGTCCAGCATCTCGTTATCTGCCATGGTCTGCTTCCTCCTTCTTAAAATCAATGGTTATGCAGAATTAAAAATGACATATAATCGATTCCTCCAGTTGTTTAAGGGAATCGGCGCACAAAGATTTGATTACATAAGGCAAGTGGTCTTTTCGGTTTGGGGATTGTCTGTATGTATCGAAATTTCGATAATACTCCTCTGCATACTCCATTACATCTTTGGCGAACAAAGCCTTCGCCTCTCGTATGTTAGAGCCGTGGGAAACAATGTCCAGAGTATCTGCAGATAGTGTTATGCTACCATCTGCTTCTTTGAATTGCGTCGCGGCAAAACAGACATGAGAAAGAAGCTGGAAAACCACATTTGTAGAAGACAGAAAGAAGTGCTGCCCGTTCAGTTCAAATAGCGTAGGCCGTTGGATATGACAATCGCAAAGAGTATCATCAAAATTCAAACTGGAGATACATTCATGTTCCGGAACCATTTGCATCACCTCATCCTATACCAATTCTAACAGATTAAATGGTGATTGTCATCCGGAAAAACGCAACCTGCCCTATTCTTCAGGTGAAGACTCTTCCAAGCCTTCGAAAAAGGCATCAAAAGACGAAACCTTGTATATCTGCTTCAGTCCAATTAGAACACTGATACGAATGCTATATTTGCCCTGTTCTATTTTTGCAAGGATGTCCTCAGAGATTTGAATCCCCACTACTTCGAGTTGCGCAGATACCTGTGCTTGAGTTAAGCCAGCCTCCTTTCGAAGACGCTTTAGGGTTGGGCCTATGGATAGGTCTTGGCGAAGATTCCCTCTCATAAAGATTCTCCTCAAATTGGATAAATAAGTCCAGTAATACACCATTGAGTTTACGAGAGAAACCGTTATAATATTGGATACATTTATCCAGAAAGAAAAATGAGAGGAGAAAAAATAATGACAAAAGAGGAATTTGTTAAGCAAATAGGAATAACGATGAGCAACATGCCAGAAGAAATGGCCAAGGAAGTAGTGGATGTTATTTCCCATGTAGAGGATTTTGCTGACATAAGTAAATGCGTTCATCTTACAGGAGAAGAACTGGAGAAGCGGGCGAGAGAGAGCATAGCAGAAGGATACTATTGGAGAGGCACTGTCTACAGTATGTTTGCTGTCATGAAGGGGAGATATGTGGACGATACTATCAGCTGATATACTGCAGCGGGTCAGTTGGGACGCCGTTATACTGCACCTCGAAATGCAGATGAGCACCAGAGGAGTAACCGGTAGAGCCGACTTCCCCGATGGCGTCCCCGGCAGATACCGTCTGGCCGATGGAGCAATCGATGGCCTGCAGATGCGCGTAGATGGTTTTCGTTGTGTCGCTGTGCTGAATGATGACGTAGTTTCCATACCCGCCGCCGCAGTTGCAGCAGTTGCTGGAGGACTTCCCGTAGTTGTGGGAGCAGGTGTTGGAAATGAAGACGACCTCGCCATCAAGTGCCGCAGAGACCTCTGTGCCGTAAGTCGCTCCCACATTGCCGCCGAGGTCAATGCCTGTATGCAGCTTCCATGTGTTCCAGAGTGGGTGCGTCCGATACCCGAAGCGTGAGCCGTTGATGATGTTCCTCTTTGTGGCTGCGGTAAGCCCGGGCACAGGGGAGGACAGGGAACCAATGTCGGCGTAATAGGCGCCGGAATAGGTGCTGGAAAATACGCCGAGAGGGTCAATCTGCGTGCAGCCCACAGGACGGATAATTTTCACGATTTCACCGGCCCGGTCACTGCTTAACAGGATATCGCTTATCCTTGTATTTTGGCCTGGGTCAGAGGAGGGAGAAGACGCCTCGATGACAGTGATGGTGTTGCTGTTTCTGGCGCCGATGAAGATGGCCACATGGTCGTAACCCATGGAAGTGCGGCCGTAGAGGTCTTCATTCACCTGATACCGGAAGGAGCCGCCGTATTGGTCGGTGATGTCCCTGTAATAGTTGAAGAAAATGAGGTCGCCCGGCTCCAGCGCCTCAAAGACACTTTGGTCGACCGTCTGCATGTAGGATACGATGCTGGTCTCTGGCAGAGTTCCGTCAAAGGAACCGGTGAAGTAGAGGTCGTTTAGAATGCCGTTAGCCGCTTTGTATGAGGCAAAATCCGCCTGCGGAGTCGCATTTTCCTCTGCGCCATCCCACAGGATGACATTCTCCGTCTGGCTGTCTGCCCATGCCGCGATACCGTTGCAGGCAGTGCCGAAATTCGTGAAGTCAATGCCCACCTGATACCAGCACCAGGAGGCAAGGGCGGAACAATCCGTATAGTAGTCGATATAGCGCCGCGCCTGGCTGTAGACGCCTTTCAGTCCCAGTCTCGTGTAGGCCAGTTCCGCCACCTCGCGCTGCAAGTCCGGCTCCTGTCCCGTAGAAGGCAGGGAAAAGGATGTGTTATACATATACCCCGTCACAACCAGGTCATCCGCAGAATGGTATTCGGCATTGGTATTGTCGATATTGGTGATAGACCCATTTCCCGACTGGATAATGCATTTGACATGGGAGATGCTTCCGTTATCGGACAGGATACTCACAAGGTCGTGTCGTTTCAGCTCCGCCAGCGGCTCACCTGTCATGGAGTCCGAGGCGAAAACTTTGGCGTAAGGCACCATGACGGCGCGGGAGGTTGCCGGCGTCTGAGGGGTATAGGAATGGTAGCTCCCGCCCATGGCCACCGGTGATTCCGTCCCGGTAACGATGGTAAGAGAGCGGCTTCCTGCGCTGTCCCCGATGCAGCTGACAGAGGCTGTATAGGAACCGAGGGGCAGGTTCCGGACAGGTAGTGGGATTTGCACGCTGCCTTCTTCAGCTTCTGCCGTTTTCATGTAGATGGCGGCGCCATCCATATAGAGGGTAAGAGAAACGGTATTATCGTTTTCTCCGGATAAGGTCACTTCGATAATGCCGTCAGCATAAGAAACATCTGTAATCGTTCCACCAGCTGCATGCGCAGGGACTGATTGGCAGAGCAGAGACAGTATGAGAAGAAAAGAAAAGATGCGGTATGGGCATCGGGCGGATTTAAGCATGGGAAGGCCTCCTTCTGGCGTTTCCGTCAGTATGGAAGAAACGCTCTGACATACTGGGATGGAAAGGAGGCGTGACCATGAAGCGCTTGACATTTGTCCTGCTCTGTGTGATGTGCCTGTTTTGTGCCAGCTGCTCCGGACAGGAGGAATTGCCAACGGAGATTGCAGGGGTCGGGGACGTGCTGGTGAAAGAGAATGGAGGCCTGCTCCCGCCAAATCCACTAACAGAGAGCGACAGGATTCTATCGGCAAATGCAGATGTAGGAACCATCACTTCGGAAATGGTCTGCAAATGGTTTGAAGATGTGGTTACAGAGGCATTTGCAGAACAACCGGCGGAGGAGGGCTTTTCCATCTGCACTGCGGCGCTGTCAGATGGCGGCGTCATGGAGGTCATGGATTACTACGGAAGCTATTACAGCACCACATTCCGTTATCCCGTGCAGACTGGCGCTGATAGTATCGCCGGTGCAGCATCCGAAAATGTGGAGCATTATCTCGACAGAAAGCTGACGGATGCGGAGCGGGAGGAACTTCGCACGGCGGTACAATCTGTCGTGATGGGGGCAGGGATATTGCAGATTCAAGCACTGTCTGAATATGTGCGGGTATCCGTATTTTCAGAGGATGGCAGCATCCACATCCAATGCTCCTAAACGAAAGCGAGACGCCAGATTAAAATGGCGCCTCGCTTTTGCTGTTCCATATACTGTCTGCCGCTGCGGTAAGGATTCCGGCATTCGCAGGGCGGGGAATCGTGGCATTTGTTTCTTCGTCATTGCTGTGAAACCCTGCTGCGCGACCAGCGCCATGGGTCAGGGAAATTTCCCGCACTTCCTTGATTATGCCGGATATGACCGAGGCCATCTCCATATCAGAGCACATTGATTTTACTTTCCGAATGGCACCTCTGTATTCTTCAGGCAGCCGGGAAGGGTCCCGGAGGATATCCAGCACGGACAGGTATTTGTCGATGGTACGCTGGCAGAAATCATCTACCAGTTCCCGGTAGAGTTCTTTGTCTTCTTTATAGAGCCGATAAAGCGGGTTATTGTCTGCCTTCTTTTGAATGGAGTAGCAGAGGAAGTTATCGTCCTTATCCAGCTCCTCCTCCACAAGGTACCCATCCCGGCGCAGGGCGATGGCTTCTTCGTAGTCATATGTAACACCTGCATGCACATAGACGGGCCTGTTCTGGAGGCCAATAAGGTCCTGGCTCTTTTTGCTGATGAAGTGGAGGGCGTCATAGTGTTGTATTTCCTCGTCCTCCGGCAGCTCATAGCGTTCGGCTCCGCCACAGATGTCCGCGACAATGCGTAGCGCCTGAGGGAATCCGACATTCATCACAGCCTGTACGAAGCGGAACACATCCCCCTTGGCATGGCAGGAATAACAGTAGAATTCCTTGTCGTTGATAAAGCAGCTGCCCAGATTTTTGTCATTATGGCAGGGGCAGTAGATAAGAGATTTGCTTCCACGGCGGTAGATGTCCACACCCAGTTCCTCAGCTACGACGAGCAGGTCTGCGTTTTGCCGAATTGCCTCTTTGTCCAGCATATGGATTCCCTCCCTTCATCGTAAATCTGCTTTCGGTTTCAGTATGTCGGAAAGCACATGGAAAAAGGGATGACACGGTGCTGCCTGCCGTGTATAATGGAATTATCAAGGGGCGGGAGGTGTGCAGATGGAACTTGCATTTGAAAAGGCATGGGAAATTGGATTCTTCCACACACTTATCAACTTCAACAGCCCCGTGGTCAGCGCCATTGCATGGGCCAGCCTGCTGCTGGGCGCCGGCATCCAACTACTCATTTTGAAAAAAGCGAAGAAAAAAGCAATCCGGTGGGCATTCATGGTGATTTTGGCTGTGTTGCTGGTTGCCGCAGAATGCGCGTGCCAAATTATAATCGGTTGGGACCTGATGCTGTATCTTATCCTCTATGGCGCAGTGCTTTTGATGTTTGTGGGGGCAGGCCTATGTGCTATTGTTGCCATGCTGCTTGGAAGGCGTAAGGTCTCATGATATCTCAAAAAGGAAAACGAAAAATCGTCATCGGGGAGAAGACGTATTTTTGGTGGATTAAGAAGGATGGCAGCGGGCACCCCAAAATCAATATTCTGTCGGAGGACAAAGCGGTATTTATCAAGACGGGATACGACAGGGAGCTGTGCATTGGCCCTGGCTACATCCGCGAACTGATAGAAAAGAAAGAGCGGGCAAAGGAGTAAGTAGGAATGGAAAAGAAATTCCCTTTTGAAGATGAACCCAATACAGCGACTTTTGTCTGTAGTCATGTATTGAACGGGGAGCGCCCTATCCTCTACGTTTCTCACGACGAGGACGGCTACTGGCAATTCTTATGTGGTGGACAACATACCGAAGAAGATGCCAAAATCGTATCACTAATGAAAGCGTTTCAACTTGACGAGAGCGTGGGTGAACTTGCTGCCATGGACTACGGTAAGACGGCAGAGCGCGAAAGTCCGGAAGATGGCTGGAGAATAAGACCATAGAATAACACAAGCGGCCTGTCATGGCGACAGGCCGCTGTTTCATATTATTCCCCAAAAAATTTATCGACAGAAATCGACTTCATTTAGCAACACTGATTTTGCCCTATTGTCAAACGCCTGTTTTACGAACCCTCTATGTAGAACCCAGGACTTTTTTGGCAGAACACGTCGAATTTTGAGTTATTAGAGAGTTTGACAATAGGACTTTTGTGTTATATGATGATTTTGCGGGGCGCTGTGTTGGAGGCGCGGTGTTCTGCCATCGAAACTGTAGGAGACTGTTTCATACATACTGTTCCTGGGCTAAGTGCCATTTTAAACAGGGAGGAGTTATTATGACGGTCAACTACGCCGAATTTGAAAACATGAAAATGCCCGAACTGATTGCACGTTATAAGCTCGGGTCAGAAGCGGAACGTGCCCTGATTGTCACGAAGGTCATAATGGACAACGACAAGTTGATAACACACTTGTTGAAGAAACACTTCCCTTCGTACATCAAAAGCCATTATGACGATATGTGCCAGGAGGGACGTATCGCTATTTCGCAGCATTTTGCGGATTTTCAGCCGGAGAAGGGGAAGTTTTCAACCTATATCGGCACGTACATTCTTGAAGCATTCAAATGGTACATCTGCAGTCTGCACGGGATTTCTTCCCATTACTTCACCCGGCTCAAGCAGCTGAACCATGCCATTGCAAAATTGAAAGCTGACGGACATACGGAAATCACCGCAGACCTGATTGCAGAGGAGATGGGCGTTGGTCTGGATGCGGTCTTGGCAGTCATGGCCATCCGCGACCGTATCAACCACATTTCCATCGAAGGGGACGAAAAGGAGAAGACGCTGTTCTCCGGCGAAATTCTCGGTCCCGAGGAGCAGTTCGAACGAATGGAAGAAATCGAGGCGCTTCGCTCTGCCGTACGCCGCCTTCCGCCGCAAGAGAGAAAAGTTATTATCGCATCTTATCTGAATGAGGATGAACGGGAGCTTCCCTTGCGGGATGTGGGGCGCCAGCTGGAGATGGACTCCAACACAGTGCGGCGGCTCAAGAACAGGGCGCTTCGGCAGCTCAAACGGGATGTGGACCTGACAGGTCACTTTGGCGGTGCAAGGAACTGTGAAGTCAGCGATTTCGCTGATGCGTTGACCATTGATTTCGTTATCTCCAAATCCACAGTAGATGAGAATCTGGAAATCGCATTCGACATTGACATATAAGAGGGAAAGGCCGCCTGACACGTCAGGCGGCCTCTTGCTATATACGCGGGGCTGGTTTGCCTGCGGTAATCTCTATGTCTTATCACCGCTGGGGTCGGCAGCGGGGTAACGGTTTTTTGCGGATGCAATGATTAGTCTGTATCGTGCTTGTCCAGAAACTGAATATACTTCAGCAGAAGCTCTGCTTCGGAATCCGACATGGACTGAACGCGCTTGATGATTTCCTGCTTCACTTCTGAAAATGCATATCCTTCATTGAAAAATTCCTCTGGCGTCACCTTGAGGTAGTCGCAGAGATACAGAAACTCGGACATAGAGGGGAGGGAGCGTCCGTTGGTAATGGAGCGGATATAGCTGGTGCTATGGCCCAGGTCAAGGCTCATCTTACGCTCTGAAATGCCCCGGGCAAGCCGCAGCTCTGTTATTCTTTTGCGAATAAAATCCTTCTCCAATACCATCTCCTCCATACCGTAATTGTAGAATACACTTTGCAGCAAACCGAGCGATTACCGCGCCATAGTTGTTTTTAACGGGCGATACAATCGCCAATCTTTGCGCGGACTGGTGCTGACTGTACGTATATTGTGCCTACGGAGGAGACGATTATGCTTGATGCAACAGTATAGCATGGACATAATGGAAGAAATTGGCGAAACAGAGCGAAAAACGCCGGAACAGAAATGTCTGTTCCGGCGTTCTGCATGTAAGGAAGCGCTGCAGAGGGGAAAGTGGCAGACCTGATTATGACGTGAGGACCGTAGCAGTGCTTTCTTCTTTTCCGTAGAGGCTCCAATGAACTGTGTAGGCACCGGAGTCTATTATATCCAATTCGGCATAAAAGTACATATTCTGATTTACAGCCAGCGTGGTTGGCTGCGTTGTGCTGCCATCGGGTAGCGTCCAATAGACCTGCAGACTGGTGGAGACTTCTCCCAGGTCAACCACTTCGCAGCAGCTGAAAATCGTGCCTGGAGCTGCGAAATCTTCTGTCCATGACGGCGCTGTGTGCTCCCCCGCAGGTATCCCGCTGACAAACCCTACTTTATGGATGGCTGCGCTGCTGACGGGGGCACCGGCCTTTCCTATGATGATTTCTCCGTTCCCATCCGGAACTTTCTGACACCCGGAACAAAGCAAAAGCAGAAGGCAAAGAAAGGGAAGGATATATTTCGGTTTCATCGCTGGCTTCCTTTCTTAATGATGATGACGGTGATGACAGCGGCTACAGCAAGGGAACCCGTGATGACGGCAGCAGTCACAATACGGTCAGAGATAGTTGTATCAGCTTGTGGCGCGGTAAGACCGCCGACACCGCCGTTGGTGATTTCAGTGCTGATAACAGAAGGCTCCTGCTGTTCGTTGCCATGGGGATAAGGCAGAATAGACGGCGGGACTGAGGGCGCCTCTGTTTCTGGCGGCAGTTCATCCGACATGCCGGGCGCAATAGGTTCAGCAGGCACATCGGGCGTCTCCGGGTGTGTGTCGTCCGGCGTGTCCGGGTCCGGTGTAGTGGCAGGTTGTGCTGGAATTGCTGTGGGCTGCTCTGTTGTTGTTTCAGACGGCGGCGATGGGTGTGCAGGGGATGAAGAAACATTATCCTCTGCAGCGGGAGGGAGTGTCGATTCGTCCGGCTGTGTGTAGTTACCCATGTTCTCGGCTTTGATGAAGGTGATGCGCAGGGTGACACTGTTTCCTTTGGGGGCTACTAAAATTGTCTGGGGGCCGGCGCCGCTGATGTTCATGGACTGGTCGTTCAGATAGACACCGGCCACAGCATAGCCGTCATTCGGGACAGCAACAATCTCGACTTTTGTGTCATCCTCCACGTATATTACGTTGCCCTCCATTTTGACAGCGGAAAGCACGTTGATGCTGCCGCCGTTGTTGTAGGTCACTGTGATGCGTCCGCCGGCGGCGAAAGCTGTAGTAGTGAAACAGAGCAGGAGCATCAGCGTGGTTATTAGAGAGAAACAGCCTCTTTTCATAGGCCTCACCCTGCAGATGCCGTGGCGTTGCCTTTCGGATGGTCCAGTTTCCGTTCGATGAGTTTAGCGATTTCTACCTTGGCCATGGCGTCGCATCGCTCGTTGAACGGGTCTCCGCTATGACCGCGCACCCAGTGGAAATGCAGCTTATGAAAGGCGGCGAGGTTATCAAGCTCTGACCACAGCTCCAGATTTTTGTTGCGGTTCCAGTTTTCGGTCATGGTCTTTACGACGTACTGGGAGTCGGAGTAGATATGTACTTCATGGGGCGTCATTAGCAGATGCAGACCCTGGATGACAGCGGTCAATTCCATGCGATTGTTGGTGGTCTTCTCCTCTCCGCCGGCCAGCTCCAGCCGGGAGCCGTCTTCAAAGGTGAGGATGGCGCTCCAGCCGCCATAGCCGGGATTGCCGGAGCAGGCGCCATCAGCATAGAGTGTGACGATGCCCGGACATTCAGCTGCTTTGCGGGCCGAGCTGGGCGTATCCCGTTTGGGTTCAGTTCGGCGTTTTCCGATAGTCACACGAATTCTATTTTCACAGCCGGGCGATTTGACAGAGACCTGTCCGGCCGCGGCCAGGGGAATTGTAATCTTAGCGCAAGTCATGTTCTCAATCCTTTCCTTAAAATCCTTGTACCTCAGTATGTCAGAAGCCGGAATATAAGGATTGGGGCAATTACGCTTTGACGGGTGGCATCAGCATATGGTATGATTTAGAAAAACGAGAGTGGCAGCTATGAAGGAACTGAATTAGATGTACTCTTTTGTCACAAAAGAGGATTTCTATGAAAGAATCAGATATACAGAAAATCTCTTGGAGAAATATGGAGCGGAGTATGTTGGGGAGTTTTCCCGGAGGAACTTACAGATACGAACAGACGGTACAAGCGTCCGCGAAGCAAATGAACAGCGGGTCTATAAATATGACGCTGATTTTATTCGAGTAGATAGCGTGTTCTTCCCGCAGAAGCCGCATATTGTTCTTGAGTTCTCCGACAAGTTTGATGGCCCCTACGAGGATGCGGACCCATTCCCATATGACCTGCCGAAAAATGAATTTGAACATGAAGTTCGTTTCTTGTTGGGTGTGGAGAAAGAGAAACCATGATAAAAGTGCATTTTTTTGATTGGGACATGCCAATGTTGGATGTTGAAAAGCAATTAGGCATTGACATGCCGGTGGACGCATTCCTTTGTCATCATGTGGTAGGCGTAAGCCTTGACTCAACAGATAACGAAGCGGATATGGAGAACAACTGGATTTATTGGTTTTCTGCGGATGATGATAGGCGCAGGGCAGAAGATATGATGCGGCTGATTGATGAGCATAAGGACCCAAACAGCTCGATGGGCTACACTGTTACGGTCATTTGATTAGGAGGCGCTGCATGGGAACCATGGCTAATATTACGTTGGAAGATATCATTCAGAGAAAAATTCAATACTGTGAAAATGACCGCGACCAGGAACTGAAGGATATGAATGCAGGTTATGTGCGTGGCTACCGTCAGATGCTTTTGGATATGCATTTGACAGAAGGTGATTTTGTAGCAAAATACTCGGGCATTGTGAAGAACCTAAAAAGCGCGTTTGAGGATGCAACTTGCGATGATGAATTGAGCGGGTACAATAATGCTATAGTGGATGTTTTGTGCCTACTGGATAATAAGTATCTTTTCGATGAGAGTATATGACTCTGAATGGAGACAGGGTAATGGAGGCGTCGGTGGATTATCTTTAAGTAGGAAAGAAGGGTGAAGATGAAAACAAAGAGAGTATTCGGCACCATTTTCGGCGCCTGTGCAGCATTAGCAGGGATGCTTCTTATAAAAAAACTGGCCGATGAAGATAGAGGGAAATATAGCTCAAGTTGGTTTGCTTCGCTATCAGATGAAGAATTCTATGCCGAACGGGAACCGGTGCGAAAGAAGGCACGGGAAAATGGCGGCGACGATGCTGCTGAAGCGTTGCTACACCGCTTTGATGAAGAAGAAAACCGCAGATTGAACGAAAGATATATGAGAGAGCATCCTGAGTCAAAGCGAGTATACCGGGAACATGGGTGGTATCTTCCTAACGATGATTAATTTTGAATGAGGAAGCAGCATGGCGTCAGATGGCACCATGCTGCTCCTCTTTTCCAACAATTCTCTGTACCCGGCCAACCTGTCCGTCAGTCAGCATGACTTTGATGCCGCGGGTATGGGTAGCTTTATTGGTCAGCACCTTCTCCACAATACCACGAGTCAAGATGCCGGTAGGCTGGTCCTTTTTCAGCACAATATCCACCACCAGCCCAGGGTGGATGCAGCTGCGAATCATGTTCTTTTCCATAATCTCTCCTTGATGTGCGAGGGGCCTCGTTGGAGGCCCCTCGCGGTTTTGTTATCTGCGCTTGGACTTTCGGACACAAATCAAAGTAACGGCAAGAGCCAGAGCCATGACGCCGGCCGCGCACAGCAACACGGGCGTCCAGTCAGTCAAGCCGGTGCGGGGGATGTAGGGGGTATTGGTAAGGCGCAGTTCGCCAGTGATGGTGCCATCTGCATGGAGGGTAATAACGTGGGTGCCCTCATCCAAAATGTACCCCTCCGGACTGATGGATTCGCGGTAGATGAAGGTGCCTAATTTCGGCGCGGCGAAATAGACGAGACCATCGGGGCCAGTCACACCGACCTCGACCAGTTTCCCTTCCTCATCCCACAGCTCAATGGTGGCACCCTCCAGAGGACGGCCAGTACCCGACTCCACCTTCTCAATGATTATGGTGTTGGGAACATTGGTGATGGTCAAGTCACCGGTGATGCTCAAATCCTCGTTGACGGTAAAGGAGAAGAACTCCTCGTTGAGGATGAAACCCTTCGGTGCAACCACCTCGTGAAAATAAAATTTCCCGGGATTCGGACGCTCAAACTCAAACAGACCCGCCTCATTGGAATATCCGGAGGCAATGACATTGTGGTTTTCGTCCAGCACCTCGATGTAGGCGCCGGGGACGCCCTCGGCGTTGGTCACATTGGTCTTGTTGATATAGACCGGCTTACGGTCGTTGAGGATGGTGTCGTCACCAGTCACCCTTCCGCCAGCGACGGTGAAGGTGTACCAGTTCTCGTTGAGTTCATAAGGTTCCACCGTAGCAGATTAACGGAACCAGTAGACGCCGTTCTTCGGACGGTCGAAAGTAAATTTACCCTGTACGCTGGTCTTGCCGGAGGCAATCAGCTCCGTCTTATCCTCATTCCAGACCTCCAGCTCCACACCGGGGATGCCGGTCATCGTCACGCTGTCCAGCTTGTTCAGCGTAACCTTCGGGGTAGAGGGACCGGGGCCGGGACCGGGATTATCGGGTCGGTCAGGGATACGCTCGTCCTTGATGGTGTTGTCGCCGGTGATGCTTCCATCGGGGTGGACAATGAATTCAAAGACTTCCTCATTGACCAGGTAGCCGGACGGTGCGTAAATCTCGCGGAAGGTAAATTTTCCGGGACTCGGCAAGTCGAAGTAGAAGCGGCCGTCGGACCCGGAGTAGCCGGACGCATAGACATTGCCATCCACATCGTAGATTTCAATTTTCGCGCCGGCCAGCAGCTTCGCGCCAGTGACGTCCGTTTTCAGGATATAGGGGCGCACATCATTGTAGATGGGATTGGTGCCGCTGCCCTCGCCCTCAATACCACCGTCGGGGATACCGGCATTGATGTCGCTGCTGGCATTGATTTTCACCTGCAGCTGCTTCACCCAACTGTCGCTGCGGGCGAGCGTGACGGACTGGGTATTATACTGGCGGATGTCGTTGTAGGAAGTCTCGTCCATGGGCATAGCCTGGGTGATGACCTGATAATCCACATTCAGGAAGTTGTCGGCGGACCCGTTTACTTTCAGCATGGGCTTATTGGAGTCGCCGATGGCGCCGCTGATAATGCCCTCCGCGCTCATGGTCAGGCAGCCGTTATTACTCAAATCCACACGGTAGATGGTACTGTCAGACATGAGCAGGATGACCTCGTAACTGGGCAGCACAGGCAAATTGGAGAGCGTGGATACGTCCTTGCTCTCGCCGTTGACCCATGCGGAGGTCACGGTACCCTGCAGAACATTGAGGGTGCCGTAGGTGTGGTCATGGGCGAGGGCAACATCCACTTCGGCACTGCCGCCGACAGCAGACAGGGAAAGCTGCTTTGCTACCCAGTTGTGGCTGGCGCTGGTGTCAGTGGTCGCAGTAGTCACCCAATCGATTTGAGTCCCATCTGCCAGTACGGTGTTTCCATCGGTACAGACGTTCTTCACACCGTCAGAATAGGAGAGGGACATGTTGGTGTCGTTAGGCGCGGTCCAGCTGGCGCCGGTGAAAGAGAGCGTCCCGGCCTCAGCGGTCTTGGCACCGAAACGAACATCCCGCACTGTGGCCACAGACAGGTCGATGATGATTTCGCCCTTGTCCAGGTCAATGAGCCAGCCTTCCGGTACCACATGAGATGTGTTGCTGATGATGGCCTGCGGGTCGGCGTCGGTACCGAAGATAATGGCACCGTCGGGGATATAGGGGACATCCAGCATCTGACCGGGATTCTCATCATCCTCCACCTGCTTCACGGGAAGCTCGTGGTAATAGCTGTACTTTGTCTTATCATAGGTGATGACCACCTTCTTGGAGCCGGAAGCGCGGTCGGCCAGGAACATGGCTGTGGTTCCGTCTTCGGCTCTGGCCTGTGTAGTAATTTCCCGGTACATGGAAGTGGTCTCCGCCACATAGCCGGTATAGGCAACGTAGGGGTTATAGATAACAGAGGTGGACCCATCTTCGTTGTCGGAGGTGGAGATGTTTTTACCCACGCCGGTATCCAGCGAAACGGCCTCATCCCCATCCGTGAAGATGGCAGTATAGGTGTTCTGCTCCACCGTCAACTCCATGGAGGAGCCGTTGGCAAAAGTGATGGTCGCAGGCTGACCCATAACGACGGTAATCACGAAAGTGCTGCGGTCAGCATCCACAGTATTCTGCACCAGTACACCGCTACCAAGCGTTTCAGCGTCCAGAGCCTCCGTGGTATCGTATTTAACTCCGTTGACCGTCATGGACAGGGGAGGAATCTGTGTCAAAGTCACGATTTCCACCTCTGCCATCTTATAGCCGGTGTGGGACACCTTGCCGGAGACGCCCAGATTCTCATAGGTGAACTTCAACCCATCGGCCTTGGTCTCCTCATCTACACGGAAGATAAACCGGGTATCATTCAGAGAATAGCCGGGTAAGGTCTGGAGTTCTTTCACATAGTAGTCGCCAATGGGGAGCTTAATGGTCTCCACCGCTTTACCAAACTCATCCACCGTCAGCGTGGCCACCAGAGTATCTGCGGGGATGCTCGCGGTAGTTACCGTAGCGCCGTCCGCAGCAGTGTAATTCGCGGCAATGGGATTGTAGGCATAGACGCCGAAGATGGCGCCGGCACGCGGCTCATATTCATCGGACCCAAGCGCCTTCTGGAACTCCTTATAGAGGTCAAGTTGTACGCTCATGGCGCCGTTGCCGATTTCAGCAGAGCGCCAGATAAGAGGCGTATACTGATTCTCGTAGGTGAGGGAGAAGGGGAATGCCTGGTTGGTGGCGACAAAACCATCCACTACGGAGGATTCGCGGATGATATAGTCGCCCAACGGGAGCAGAGACGACGTGGCGACTCCATCGGGACCGGAAGTGATGCGCTCCACAAGACTGCTCAAAGGATAACGCATGGTCTTATAGATGGCCCGGAACTGCAGGTTGCCCCGCTGTACGCCAGTAACCGCATCGGGAACGACCAGCGAAACGGATTCATAGGCGCCGTCGTAGTCGATAAGGAACGCTTCGCGCTCCTCCGCAGCGCTGGACACGACCTCGATTTGATAATAGGTCAGGGGGATGACGTCGCTTGCCTCATAGCGTGTTACACGGACATAGTTGTATTCATCGAAGACGACCTCGTTGTGGTTATGGTCCGGCGTCAGGCCGCCATTCGCCCAGTCGAAGTAGTCAATCTCGACATTGCGGTAGTAAATGACCGGAAGCTCCGCAGTGGCGGGCACCTGCAGCGTTGTCTTGGAGAAGCCGCCGAGATAGACCATCTCCACCTTTGTTCCATCAATCATATCGAAGTAGACGGGTGCAGAGGGGTGCTTGATGACAATGGTGGTCTGATTCCCGCCGTCCGCCATAGGAACGGTGGCAATGTCACAGCCAACGCTGTCAGCAATGACAGGCTCTACATTGAAAGGATTTGTAATGACGGCCGTGGCGGTGTCTTCATTGGTGGCAACGTTGGAAAGAAGGATGCCGTCCATCTCGAAATACCATCCGTCGTTGCTTTCGTTATGCTGTGTCAGCATCACATCCAGTTCCTGAACGCGCACCTTGTAGATATTTCCTTCGGAATCGCTGTCTACCCACCGGTAGGTGTCCAGGTCAGGGTCATAGACATAGCACTTATAGAGGTAGTCGCCGCTTTCCTCATCCAGACGCTCGGCCAAAATGATGCCGGTTGCCTCTACATATTCGTAGCCTTCGGGGATGTTGTCGGGAACGAACTGCTCCAGGCCGGTGCCGTCTACATTCTGACAGGTAATGTTCCCTTCGTCATCTGTATAGAGGACCTTGATATCCTCGCCCACCTGTACGAATACGCGGGTCTGGGTAGCGTAGAGGAAGGTCGCCCCGGCGGGCAACTCAGGCAGATTGAAGACTGCTTCCTGCTTATACGTGGGCATCAGATACAGGGCGGGGTCCGCAGTGTCACGGGGCTGCCATTCAATGACCGGTTCTTCAGGCGTATCGTCGGGATTATCCCCGGCGCCGGCATCGGGGTTTTCTTCACCACCATCTTCCGGGGGGATGACAACGGCCACACGGATATCGTTGAGGAACTGGTCGTTGACAATGAGGAACCGGGTGTCGGAAACGCTGTGCAGGGAATAGCCGGCAGGAATCTCCGGCAGATTGTTAATGAGGTCTGGATTGGTGCTATCAGCAATCTCCGGCGTCAGCACACGGCTTCGCGTAAAGCTCTGCGGTACGACGCGGATGGCCGACATATCGTATTCGTTGACAGTCTCCGCCTTGACCTCCAGCTTGTTCCCGTTGGCGTAGACTGCGCTGCTGTCACAGGTCACGACTTCTCCACCGTTTTTAATGACAGGCATGGTGTCGTCGATATAGGGGAGGTAGTCGTCTGCTGTGATGGTGCGCCTGACGTGGATGTCAGTGTAGTTCCAGCCGCCGGCGCTGTATTCGAAGCCAAAGGTGACCTCGTAGTCGTAGGTCAGCCCATCCACATGGTTGGAGAAGTTCAGCGAATAGGTTGTGCCTTTCTGGATGGGCGTCAGGTATTCCACAGTATTGACATTGCTCTCGCTGATGTCACGGGGGTATGTGTGGATGACCTCTGCACCGCTGCCCTCATGGGTGCCGGACTGGATGATTTCCATGTCCGGGAACTGGGCGTGGGTCAGCACATCCGTTATCAGCCGGATTTCCTCACCGGTCAGTTTGTCGTAGGCTTTGGGCGGGTCCTCGCCGTCGTCCAGCAGCACATCCTCCGCCGCAAAGATGTCAAAGGTGGCGCCTTCCAGAGGGAAGCTCTCGAACACAGGCTCAAAGACGGTAAAGCCGTCCTGCTCCACTTCCCGGAACCCCACAAGCCGCTCGCCCAGTTTGGAGATTTCCACTTTGCCCTTGACCTGGGAATTGGGCATGGTGACAGTCAGATAATAAGGCTCATAGTCCTCGCCGTCCATGTGGTCGGCCTGCTCCGTCACCTCGAAGGGGAAGTAGTTATAGACGATGTCCTCGTCTTTGGTGTAATCGATATGGTTGCCGTTTTCGTCATAGACGGCTACTTTCTGGATATAGGTCTTGTTGCCATCGACCGTTTCTGCCTCTCCATCGGTGTCATAGGCGCCGATGAAGTAATGCTCCGGAACCACCAGTTCCTCCAGTTGATATGAGCCATAAGGCAGCTCATAATCGATGGTGATTTTCCCCATGGGGTCCGTATAGAAGATATAGTCCTCCGCACTGGTCACGCTGGCGTTGATATTGCTGGCGTTAGGGAGGTAGCGGCCGTAGCCGGGGGTCTGGGTGGGGTCCGCGTATTCGGGGCTGCCCAGATAGCGGATACGGAATGCGGTCTTGGCGGAGGGGATGGTCTTTCCCGTCTCCTCATCTACCTTCACCACTTCCACGATGTTACGCTTATCCGTGTTGATGACGTCGGTGGAATGGACGTAGTTGTCCTCGGGGATATAGACATAGAAGGACTCCAGCACGTATCGGTCCGCATCGGCGGAAATCTCGGAAATGAGATAGGTGCCGTAGGGGATATTGTAGATGAACATCTGGCCAAACTCGCTGACCGTCAGGGGATTACTGGGGTCGGCAGGGGTGCCGGAGCCGTCGTTCATCACCTGATAGACATTCATCAGTGTGTTCATGGAGTGGCTGGTATCCCGCCGTACCTTCACATAGGGGCAGTTTTCATAGCCCTCGAAGGCTGCCGCTTCCTCTGCGGTCATGGACACCATGATATCCTCATCCACGATGCGCATGGTCCAGAGGGAATCGGTGGAATACTCCTTGCCGCTGACAGCCCCGCCGGCGACGGTGCCTTTGCCTTCCTCTTGACTGAAGATATCGTCGCTCCCGATTTCCTTGATGATTTGCAGGGAGCCGGTGAAGACGGTGTTGATGAATACATCCTCATCGCCGCTGTTGATGGGTGTGTCCTCCGTGGCCAGCACTTCCTGTCCGGTCATGTTATAGGTCTGTCCGTCCAGCGTGATGGTGTACTCGAAGGGGGTGAAGTCGGAGTAGGGGTCTTCACGGCTTGCGCTGGCGTAGTAGGTCACCTCATGGGTATAGGTCCGAGGGTCAAGATGATGGCCCAGAGGGGCGCCGGTCTCCTCCACGGTAATGGTGGCGGTACCGGAATAAATCATCTCGCTGACGAACTCAATTTCTGTGGCCTCCTCGCCCTCGCCCTCTGTGTAGGTGGAGGTGACTTCTTCATAATGCACGATGCTCTTGGGGTCCTGCTCACCGTCCCAGGGATAGACGACGGCAGAGGCACCATGTCCATACAGGTCGGCGGAAGTGCTGATGCTGCCGCTGTCGCCCATATCGGTAGCCCAGGAGACTGTGAAGACGGCGTTCAGCTCGGAGCCGCCAGCCGGGGTGCAGGTGTCACTGTCAAACCAGCCATATTCATCGTACTTATGGATGTCAAACTGAAAATAGGGGAAGACAGGGACGTCAGAATCAGCTTCGGTATCTGCACGGACGGCCAAATAGACACCGTTGAAGGTGGGCGCTTTATAGGCGGTAAAGAAGCACTGCTTCCGGGCGGGCGCCTGTGCGAAGATGGCCCAGTCCTCATTGTCATAGGCGGAGCTGTCCTCGTTGGGGATGGAGTCTGTTTTCAGGAACATGATGGCGTAATCGGGGGTGGCGCCATCCTCGCTCATTTCCACTTTGAGGTCGAAACCGCTTTCTGTCCGGGTGATACTGAACAGGCCATCGGCTGAGACCGCGGTATCGCCGATAGAAAAGCTCTGGACATTCCCGTCAATGGCAACATACTTAATGTTCTTGTTGAAGCTTTCAATCTGCTTGTCAGAGACGGACAGAGACTTCTCTACGACCTCCTCGCCGTTGCTGTGCAGATTCAACGGCTTACTGATAGCCGCTTCAAGGGTGGTCTGCGTACGGGCAATGGAGCCGGTATCCGTTGTGGCAATAAAGGCCGGAACGCCGGCGTGGTAGAGGTTATATATTTCCTCCAGAATCCATGCGTAGCTGTTTTTGACCTTCTGTGCCTCTGCCTCGGTCAAATCCTGCTCCACCTTATACCACATGCCCTTGGAGTTCGGGTTGCAGACATGCCAGATGAAATTCTGTACGGCATAGACGTCGTAGGTATTATAAGTGCCGGTCTTATCAAATTTGATGTGCAGCACGGACATCATCTCGATGATAGTCTGGAACGTGCTGGTGTCCAGTGTGTTCAGCACATCGGCGTCCAGAACAGTCTCCCAGTCGAAGTCATCCATTTCCTCGCTGGTCACGCTGTCCTGTCCGGCGTTTTTCAGCATGGCCTGGCTGCGTGCAATCCCGATAAGGGACTCCACATTTTCGCCGGTGGCAAGGGAGACGCTGTATTTGCTGTAGTCTGTGGCACTGCCCTTACCGGGGTCAACACAGTACATGATGCGTTTCGAGGCTACGTCTCGCGGCACCTCGAACCAACCGCTGTGACCGTTGTTGTAGGTCTCCCAGAACTTGATGCCGGCGTATTCTACCGCATTGGTGCTGCGGCCTTCGGTCAGGGCCGGTTCCAAGGCGAATACGGAAGTCGGCATCAGGGACAGGATAACTACGACCGCCAGCAACAGAGCGGTGAGTTTCTTGCATTGTCTCATAAACATCCTCCTGTTTCATAATTTTGTTGCTTGAGCGAGCAACCCAAGTATGTCAGAAGCAATGTCTATAACTGTGTGGCGTAAAAGCGGCATGTAATAATGCCCGAATCAGCCTCAATCACCAAATCTATGGAGGTACAGCCTTTGGCCAGCAGATAATCCACGGTGGTCAGAAGCTTATACTTCACATCACAGCCGGAGAGGTCGTCTGCAGCAGTAAATGTGTCTGTGTATTGGAGGTTATCCGCCGTTTCCAAACCGGAACGGATGACCATTCCGCATTGGGATGCGTACAGCTCAATGCCCTTCTCCGCGATATCGATGTCAAAGGCAGCAGGGTAGAAGCCGGTATAGAGAGCGGAGGTATTCTCCGTATTCAAAGGCGCATCCACTGTGACCATCATGTGGTAGCGGAAGTCGTCAGCTATGATATGAACCAAGGTCATACCGCCGCTCTTGCCGCAAATTATTCCGTCAGAGGACACTGCGGCAATGAGCGGGTCGTCAGAGGTGTAGGACACGGATTCATAGTCAAAGGGGATTTCAATTTGATAGTTCTCCTCGGCGATAAGTGTGAGTCTTTTCGCTATCGACGCGTCTGCCTGTAGCCGCTTCATATAGCTGCTGTCAGAAATGGCGGCGGCATCAGCAGATGCGGTCGGGCTTGTTTCTTCGGACAGAGGCTGCAGTTCAGCGTCGTGGTTGACGATGATTGGTTCTCCGCAAGCTGTCATTGACAGGCAAAGCAGAGCGGAGAGAGTGAAAATCAGAATGTGCTTCATGGGAACTTCCTCCTTGTTTTTTTGGGGTTTGGCTATGCCGGAGGAAGTATGTCAGAAGCAAAAAACGCCGCCAGAGAAGACCCCTCTGGCGGCGCAAATACACTTATTGAATTATGAATTTGGCTGCGGAACAGGGATAATCGTTTCTTCGACCTTGACAGCCTCTACTACGCCCTGATTTACCGGCATCATCCAGCGACGGGGGGATTTGCCCTTTATTCAATGCTTTGGCTCTCATGTGGCTTAAAGCTGAAGTATAAATTATTGCGGACTTGCTGAAAATTGTGTTACCAAAATGGTATTATTACGAGTAGATAAATAGAGGTTCCCATCATCGAGAAAAAGGAGGTGAGAGGATGGAGGATGTTCGAATTATCGATTTATACTGGGAGAGAGCTGAAACCGCAATAGAGAAAACATCGGAAAAATACGGCAGTTACTGCTATGCTATTGCTTACAATATACTCGCAAATAATGAGGACGCGGCCGAAAGCGTTAATGATACATATCTTTGTGCATGGAACAGCATGCCGCCTCATCGTCCTAATAGTCTCTCCACATTTTTAGGCAAAATTACTCGGAGAATCGCAATCGACAAGTGGAGAGGTCTGAATGCAGTAAAACGTGGCAGTGGGGAGACCATCCTGGCATATAACGAACTGTCTGATTGTATCCCGTCCCATCATAGCGTTGAGCAAGAGGTAGAGGCTGCAGACCTTGCGGAAATAATCAGGGATTTCCTGATGCGATTGTCGCAGACGGAGCGCCGGGTATTTATCTGTCGATACTGGTATTTTGATTCCATAACAGATATCTCCAATCAGTTTAACTTTTCAGAGGGCAAAATAAAAATGATGCTGCACAGAACGCGAAAACGTCTTATGAAGTATTTTGTTGAAAGGGGAGTAATCTATGACTGTTGATAAAATCGTAGATGCCATTGGCATGCTGGATGATGAGCTGGTGTCTGATGCTAAAGCACCCTTTCCCAGTACCTGCCACGCAAAAGGATTAAGGATTCTTCCATTAGTAGGAATAATGATTGTCCTATTGTCTATTACTGCGCTTGCGGCAACAGGTATGCTTACGGGAATACTGGACTTGATTCGAAAGGATACTGGGGGCAGATTGACGCAAGAACAGGAACTGTCGATTCAAAGTGACATTGTTTCTGTAGGAGAAACTATGACAGTAGATGGTGTTTCCATCACGTTAAATGAAGTATATGGCGATGGCACAAATTTCTTGTTCTATCTCTCGTTTGATGGAGCCAAGATGAAGGAATTAGAAAAGTTTCGTTTCCGAACGATGGATGTTGTGCTTGAAGGGGAGAGGAGTCATTCCGAGAGCATTAACATGAAAACACTTGATGATGGAGACCTGAATGACGGGCACAGGGAAGTCATGTTGAAAGTCAGCAGAAGAAACACCACAGGGATAGATGAACCAAAGGAAATAGTAGTTGGGACTTTGAACCTTGTGGACATCTTGGACAGAACAAATGTCGACCCGGTTGTTCTTGAAGAAAAGGGAATACTCGAAGCTGCGGAAACAGTTGCCTCTGGAACATGGAGTTTTAAATTTGAGATTGAAAGCAGCGGCTGTCAAGAAATGTCCGGAATCAACGTGGCACTGGAGGGAAACGCGGCTTTGAATCAAGTCTATATGGTGACTGCAGAAATAGAGTCCATTTCTCTCCAAATGTTGGGCATGGAGATGATATACTGGGTTGACCCGGAGTACGGAACACTTGAATTTGAAAGACCTGTTGTTATACTGGCGGATGGGTCCGAGATTATTCTGCGAGAGAAATTTGGCGGCTATGTTGCAAACCCTGTTAATACCGGGAATAGATATGCGACTTACACTTCGGAGGGGCCGATAAAGCTTGATGACGTAGTTGAAATTCGCTTTGGAGAAAAGGTCATTCCATGGCAACCGGGAAATTAGCATCCCAAATACGGCTTTGTATTGGCAGGCATTATCTGCGATGATATAAGGCTTGCATGAAGAATATCGTAGACATATATGACTTTGCTGATATAGCCGTGTTCCCAGACACCGCACAGCAAAGAGACTTTGTGGAGCGGTGGTTCTCAACGCCTTCACAAAAAAACAACGGGCGTCCGAACATAGACGGACGCCCGTTTGATTTGTCTATCCTTAATCCATATGGAAGTAGAAGTTCTCGCCGTTGATTTGTACGTTGCAAAAGTCGTCAAGGTTAATGACACCTATTGAATTATGAATTTGGCTGCGGAACAGGGATAATCGTTTCTCCGACCTTGACAGCCTCCACTTCGTCCAGATTCACCGGTATCATCCAGTGATAAGAGCAGTTGAGCGTTGTCCCGTCTCCAAGAGGTGTCCCGGCACCATCGCTGTAATTGATAGATGCTCCGGTTTTAAGAAGAATGTCGAGATGGCTCTCAAGAGAAATGGTGCCCTCGCTATAGTCATATTGGAAACGAATGCCGGTGTTTGTCAGCTCAATGTTTGTCAGCAGGACCGGCACTTCCTCTCGCAACTCCAAATTCATGGCCATCACTTCGGTATCTGGCAGGGAAATAGAAGCGGGAGGCTGGCTGCGGTCAATGGTGAAGTTGAATTCCCAAATACCTTCTGTGACCATTTTGCGCTTATCGGTCTGAGGACTACGCATAAAGTCCTCAAGGATGAGATGCACTTCCAACGGGGAGGGGTCAATCTCAAATTCTTCTTGGGTTGCATAAGAATAGTCCATCAGCAGCAGAGCGGCGCCGTCTCCGTCCAGACCATGGTACTGGATTCCGTGACTGCCGATGCCGTCGACATCTTCCATCGGGTCAGGCGAGACTTCCAAGGTGACTCCATCGAAACTATAGCTGTGTCGATTGGAGAGTTCGGTGCCCTTCACGCGCAGCAGCAAATAGAAGCTATCGTCACCTACTGTTACAGAGTCGACAGTTACAATGGTCTCGCCAACGGTTTGGCTCTGGCTGATATCCTGACTCAAATGGTCAATCAAGGCAGATTGCCCCTCACTCATTTCTTGCCCGGTCACCAAGCCGAAATAGTGGCCAAACCAGCTTTGGATGCTGTCGCCATAGATGACTGCTACAACGCCAGCGCCCATGAGGAGCATGGCGAGCATAGCAGCAATCAGGGCTGCAGGGAGCCTGCGCCGGAGCCGGATGCCCGATGTGGACTTACCGATGGTCGAGGCGGCGTTTTCGATATAAGTCTCATCTACATTTCCAAGCGCATTGAGTAAATGCTTTTGATTCATAACGCACCTTCCTTTTCAAGGAACTGCCTCAAATCATTTCTGACCCGATGCAGCGTCATTTTTACCTTGCCCTCGCTAATGGAAAAATCCTTTGCTATGTCACTGATAGAGCTGAAATGCCAGTACCGTCGCAGGAACAGATTTCGCTTCTCGGATGGCAGGGAGGCAAGGAATCGATTGAGACAGTCCGTAAGCACTGTCTCGTCAATCATGTTCTGTACTGGGTCGGACACGCTGATAAAGGCTTCCAGTTCCTCATATACCAGCGGGAGCTGGCTTCCTCCGCGTTTGTCCCGGTTATCATACTTATATCGGTCCAATGCAAGGTTGCGCGTGATTTTCCCGAGAAAAGCAGACAGCCTGTTAGGGCGCTGTGGTGGTATGACTTCCCATGCCCTTAAACAGGTGTCATTCACACACTCCTCGCTGTCTTCGTGATTATGTAAGATGTTGAAGGCGATATAGTGGCAATACCGACCGTATTTGTTTTCTGTTTCCGATATGGCGTTTTCTGAGCGCGCCCAGTACAGGTCGAGAATTTCCTTGTCTTCCATACCGTTCCTCCTTTCTTTGGGGCTAAGGCCTTTCACTCTAATACACGACATAAATGCAGATGCGTAACAGAAAATAATATTTGGATTATACTGCCTAAACTATTAGTGAGCAAGTTGCGTTCTTAAAATGCGTACCAGAAACAACAAGGTGTATTTGAAAGTAAGCAAAATGCAGATTATAAATGAACTGTGAATTTTTCTTTTCGTAGATTGACAGGAAGGGGAAAGTGTGCTAAAGTTAAGTAACTATTTAGCGGCACTAAATAGCGGCGGAAAGGAGTTGGCGTTGTGGACAGCAAGTATGTCCAGCAATTTAAGCGTGGGTCTCTTGAAATGATACTGCTGTGCCTTGTGGCTAAGAAGGAGACTTATGGATATGAGATACTGACAGAGTTGAACAAGGGCAGTGCGGCTGTCCTGGGATATGCTCGTGAAGGAACTGTTTATCCGATACTATATCGTTTACAGGAAGCAGGGCTTATCCAGAGTCGTATGGGACCAGCACCAGCAAATGGTGGCGAGAAGAAGTATTACTCGCTTACAGTTCAGGGACATAAGGCACTGTCAGAAATGGTGACGTTTTGGCGTGATTACACCGTCTGCGTCAACGGGTTTATAGATGAATGCAATTTGTCGGAGGAAACAAAGTGAAAGAGAAGTATATTGAGCAGGTAAAAAGGGAACTTACAATTTCCCGAAAACAGAAGATAGCCATTATCAGAGATTTGGAGGAAGCATTTGCTTCCGCGTTGGAGCATGGTGAGACAGAGCAGCAGGTTATTGAGCGACTTGGTACTCCGAAAGAGTTTGCCAGCACCGTTCAGGAGGAGAAGAAAGGTGCCGGGCACGGACGAGCAAAAAGAGTTGCTTTATTCATCTGCACTTTCGCGCTTGCAACCGTTTCACTTGCTATCAGTGTTATATCAAAAAGCTCCCGGGCACCTGCGGATGCAATAGGAGCGGCAGACGCTATGACCAATATTCAGGTGGAGGGTGGCGTAGGTGTAGACCTGACATCTATTCTGCTGGTGGTTGGCATTGCAGCGCTTGTGCTGACTGTTTTCCAAATTGTAAATTACTTTCGCAAGAGATAATCGAAGGAGCGCAGAATGAGGAAGATTGTTTGTAGACAAGTTGCGATAGGTATGACATTGGGCGTGCTGGTCTTTCTGTCGGGGTGTGCTGAAGACAGTAATACTGTCGATTCGTCCAGAAGTAGCGCAGAGTCGGGGTTGTCAGAGAGTTCATGGCTGGCCGGTGTTGAACCTGAAGTTGTTTCAGAGTGGCCTGAAAATGACTTTACCGGGAATATCTTGAAGCCGGAAGTCGGTGAGATTTCGATTGTCTACGACGGCTCAGAAGAAGGAAGGTTTGCAATCGATTGGGCCGGCATAGACCAAGAATCATCGAATGCATATGTTGATAGCTTAAAGGAACATGGTTACACGGAGATTGAGTACGAGGGAAATGATGTGTCTGCAGGTACCATGTTACAAAAAGACAACATCTACTTAAACATTGCGTATTCTGGTGAGAATATCGTTATTCTGATAACCGATGCTGACAGAATTGAAGAATAATAAGATAAGGCAGTCTGGAGTTTTTCCAGACTGCCTTATCACATGCTTCTTCGATTATTTGGTTAAAAATAGAAGTTCTCGCCGTTGATTTGTACGCCGCAAAAGTCGTCAAGATTGATAAAGCCAACGGCGACATGGGAACCGCCGCCCCAATAGCCGGCCCACGTTACTTCTGTATCATCCGTGGAATGGTAGCCGGTCGCGCTCCACCCAAGTTCCTTTGCACCGTCTTCCCAAAGCGTTCCGTCCTCCTTGATAAGATAGAGTTCATAGGCATTTACGCCATTTTCCTGTACCGGCATGGTGAAGCGGAATCCGAGGCGGGAGAGATACACGTCAGAGATGGTCGCGGTCTCTGGGTTCTCAGCAACCAGTTGCCGCTCCATGTCTATGATACCACTGGGGTCAAGCTCAACAGTGAGACCTTCATATGTGAAACGGATAGTTTTCAAATCGGACATGGTAAACTCGCCGTTCTCTCCCACGGTGCAGGTGACCAGGTAGGTCATATCAGCATCCGCAAACTGTGTGACCGCTGTTCTGGGGCCGTCGCCATCTCTCTCGGTGTAGGTGTCGCTGCCTGTGCTCGGGAATTGGACTATATCGCCGTCCCTGGTAACTGCGTCAATGCCAAAGTAAGACTGCTCCGCGAGGTCACCGGCCTGAAACCGAGTCTTCATCTCATCTGTCAGACCAACAAAGGAGACCACCAAATGGCAGCTGCTTTCGTCAGCAATGGCGCCGTCAATGCGCAGTTCCATCTCATCGTTGGAGGCTGTAGCCACAGCAGACAGAATCTCCTCCATGTACGGCTCTGTGTTTCCTCCAAAATAGGACAGAAGACCGTCAAACGCTCCAGTCGCATAGGCGATGCCGAAACTTCCTATGAGTGTAACAGCAAGGCATGCGGCGGCGGCCATCCAGCGGCGTGGGACCATTCTGCGTTTAGCGGATGCAGCGTGCTGTTCCGCCCGTTGAACGAGGTCGGCGTCGATATAGCTCATGGAGTCTATCATTTTTTCAGCTTTCATAGCAAACCCTCACTTTCTAAAAAGGAATGTAGTTTCTTTCGGACGCGGAATAGAATGGATTTTGTTTTGCTTTCGCTGATAGAGAACTCCTCCGCAACCTGCCTGATGGAGCATAGATGATAATAGCGGCGGATAAATACGTCCGCATACAGGACCGGCAGCTCCCGCAGGAATCCGCTGATTGCTTTGCCGAGCAGTTCCATCTCAACTGCTTCCTCTACAGAGCTTCCGGATGCAGAAGTGAAATCCCCCAGTTCCTCCAGCGCAAGGTCATATTCTCCGCCGCCGCGTTTTTGAGCGGATTTGGCTTTGTAGCGGTTGATGGACAACTCGCGGGTGATTTTACCGAGGAAATGTGACAGGTTCGGAGGCGTATGGGGTGGGATGGAATTCCACGCATGGAGCCATGTATCATTGACACACTCCTCGGCATCTTCTTTGAGTGAAAGTATGTTGCCGGCAATGGCAGAGCAGTAGTTTCCGTACTTGGCTGATGCTGCGGCGATAGCGTCCTCACTGCGCTGCTGAAACAGGCTGATGATTCGTTCGTCATCCATGCGGGACCACCTCCTTTGCATGGGATAAAAAGGCCTTTCACTTATATTACCAACTTTTTCGCTCAAACGTTGCATGGAGAATAAAGAAAAATGTGGTGTGTTATTCGCTGGTGATGTATAATTGAATCGGTATATTATGTTTTTAACAGCAAGGACATAAAGGTAAAATAAGGACTTAACCGTAGGGTTAAGTCCTTTCATTTAGAAAAATTTGATTAGCATGAATAAAAACCAGGCGTTGAATTGTGTTATAGGTGAAAGGAGATGGATATGTGAATTCGTTTGGTACCACGGAGTCTATATCCCGGGCAGTAGAGAAATACAGTTCCATGCTGCTGCATCTCGCCTTGACGCGACTGTCTTCGCCGGCGGATGCCGAGGATACGGTGCAGGAGGTATTTATCCGCCTCATGACAAAAGCACCGACTTTTAAGGATGAAGAACATGAGAAGGCGTGGCTCATCCGCACGACGCTGAACTATGCCATTAACCTTCGTAAGTCGTCAGCCTATAAAAGTATTCCATTGGATGAAACTGTCCCTGTCATGCAGCCCGAGCATTATAATCTCCTTTCAGCCGTCCGGTCATTGCCGGACAAATACAGCGCTGTGATTCACCTGTATTACTATGAAGGCTATAGCATCAAGGAAATTTCAAAGCTGTTATGTCTGCCTGTGGCGACTGTAGGCACCCGCTTGACGCGAGGGCGGGAGAAGCTTCGACAACTGCTAAAGGAGGATTTCGAGTGAACCGAGATAAATATCGTGAGGCCTTTAATGCCGTCCCGTTCAGTGAGGACTTCCAGCAGCGCACTGTGGAGCGGCTGACCAGGAACCAGGGAGACGGAAAGGACGAATTTATGAGAGCAACCCGCCGTTTCAAAGCACTACCCATTGTAGCCGCTCTTGCTGCGATACTGACTATTTCCGCAGCCGCCGTTGTACTCTGGCTGACGCCAAGCGAGACAGCGCAGATGCTGGATGACCCTCTGCTGGCCGAAGCATTTGAGAGCGAAGACGCCATCATTTTGGACCAAACGACAGAGAGTGGTGGATATACATTCCGTCTGGCCGGTGTTGTCAGTGGCGAAGCCATTTCCGACCATACTGAGGACCTGGACGAGGAAAAGACCTATGTTGTAGCATCCCTCTCCCACACCGATGGGACTCCCATTGAGGAAGCCGGCTTTGATTTCGTATTTACACCCCTTGTTGCCGGCTATCAGCCCCGCAGCGTCAATACATGGACCCTTGGAGGAGGCGCGAATGCCTTTGTCCATGAAGGAGTAGCCTATTACCTCTATGAGTTTGAGACCATTGAGAAGTTCGCGGACAGCACGGTCTATTTTGCAATGTACGAAGGCGGTGTGCCCGGACCCGATACTTTTTCTATGGCTGAGGATGGCAGCATCTCTTTTGTGAGCGATTATGATGGGCCTCATGCGCTGTTCACAATTCCTCTGGACGAGAGCAAGGCGGACCCTGAGGCTGTTGCACAATTCTTTGAGGAAACCGGATTCAAACCCTGATTGCCGATTGCGTGAAAAAGACCCGTCTGGCACAAGCCAGACGGGTCAATTCATGAAGGCTCGTTCACCGGAACTTCTCCGCGCCATATCCCGAGAACAGCTGGACCACGTAAATCCGATACGAGTTGCCGGAAACTTGTTCAAGGTGTGCGCCCACTACGCCGCTCAGATGGAAGGAATCCACGATATTACCGCGATGTCCCGCAGAGTTCATCCAGCCGCTTACGATGCCGCTGGCAATGCTTTCGACAGACTCGTCTGTGTTAAACGTGTAGGTGGAGCCATTCTCCGAATGGAAACCGCCAGCCAGCCCTACATCTTTCAGCACCGTAGAAAACATGGTCCCGTCCGGGCGGGTATGCGAGCCGTTGGTAGCAAACTCTGCGGCGCGGATGTCCGCAGCTGTCTGTGCTGCTGCAATGTATTCGAGGGCAGGTAAGCCTGCAGAGATGCGCTCCGCATCCACAAGACGGATAATCTCCGACTGTACGGCAGAGACAAAATCGGCATCGATATCCTGACCGGCGGCAGAGGAGCCGGTGTTGACATGAACGGGAATAGAAATAACGGTGTCGTCATCAAGACATCTTACTTCGATAACAGCAGAGCCGGAGCCGGCAACTGCAATGCGGCCTTCCGCAGAAACGGAGACAACACCGCTGTCAGAGGAGTGGAGAGAGTAGTGGTTAGGGAGGAACATGGGATATATGGAGCCATCAGGCGCCGTCTTCCACGACATAACGCCACCGAGGTCAGCAGGGAAGATGCTGATAACTGTTGCAGAAGCAGCAACGGTTCCGCCGCCTTCCGTCTGGATGGCGACCTCTGTGACA
>JAFQPT010000223.1 GCA_017411665.1 Oscillospiraceae bacterium
AGAAGGTGTGGTAAACATCGTGTACTGCATGGTGCTTTCCATCACACTGCGCAGACCACGTGCACCGATTTCCTTTTCAATTGCCTTGTCAGCGATTGCCTCCAGTGCATCGGGTGTGAATTCCAGCTCTACGTTATCGTAGCTCAGCATTGCGCAATACTGTTTGGTCAATGCGTTTTTAGGCTCGGTCAGAATGCTGACAAGGTCATCTCTGCTCAAGCTGCGGAGACTGGTCAAGACAGGCATACGGCCAATCAGTTCAGGAATGATACCGAACTTCAGCAAGTCCTGCTGCTGAACATGGGCAAACAGTTCTCCGACAGTTGTATCCTTCTTACTCTTAATGTCTGCACCAAAGCCCATGCTCTTGCGGTCCATACGACGTTCGATGATCTTATCCAGACCGTCAAATGCACCACCGCAAATGAACAGAATATTGGTGGTGTCCACCTGAATGAACTCCTGCTGGGGATGCTTTCTGCCACCCTGAGGAGGTACATTCGCCACAGTACCTTCCAGCATTTTCAGCAGTGCCTGCTGAACACCTTCGCCGGAAACGTCTCTGGTAATGGATGTATTTTCACTCTTACGAGCGATTTTATCCAATTCGTCAATATAAATAATACCGCGCTCTGCTCTGGCTACATCAAAATCAGCTGCCTGCAGAAGCTTCAGCAAAATATTTTCTACGTCTTCACCGACATAACCCGCTTCAGTCAGCGTAGTAGCGTCCGCGATTGCAAAAGGCACATCCAGCATTTTTGCCAGAGTCTGTGCAAACAGGGTCTTGCCGGAACCTGTAGGGCCAATGAGCAGAATATTGCTTTTCTGCAATTCCACATCACTGAGGTCACCATACAGAATACGCTTATAGTGATTATAAACAGCAACAGAAAGAGCCTTCTTTGCCTGTTCCTGTCCGATAATATATTCATCCAGCTGTGCCTTCATTTCCATGGGGGTGGGCAGGTGCTCAGCATCCAGCGCCAGCTCGGTGGATACATCATAGCCGTAATCATCATCGGAATACATAGCATCTTCCACCAAAGTGTAGCACAGACTGATGCAGTCGCCGCAAATAAATGCGTTTTGACCTGCAATCAGACGGTCAACCATAGACTGGGGCTTCCCACAGAAGGAACATCTGACCTCTTTCTCGTTATTCTTTGCCATTTTACACTCCTGAATAACAGATTTATGCTTACAAAATCCGGTAAGCAACGGATTTGCTCCGAAATGCAGTTACGGGGGATTTAATTTCTAAATCCCCCGAACCATCTTATCGTTTCGTAATGACCTTGTCAATCAGGCCATATGCCAGTGCTTCCTCAGCGGACATAAAGTTATCACGTTCGCAGTCGGCAGTGACGGTTTCCACATCCTTACCGGTGTTTTCCGCCAGAATGTGGTTCAGACGCTTCTTGATGGTTTCCAGACGCTTCAGATGCAGAGACATATCTGTAATCTGGCCCTGGGTACCAGCAGAAGGCTGGTGAATCATGATTTCTGCATTGGGCAGTGCATAGCGCTTGCCCTTTGCACCGCTGGACAGCAGGAATGCGCACATAGATGCGGCCATGCCGATGCAAATAGTGGAAACATCGCACTTTACATACTGCATGGTATCATAGATTGCCATACCGGCAGTTACGCTGCCGCCGGGGGAATTGATGTAGAACTGGATATCCTTGTCGGGGTCCTGTGCTTCCAGATACAGAAGCTGCGCGACAACCAGGCTTGCAGTGGTATCATTTACTTCTTCACTGAGGAAAATAATACGGTCATTGAGCAGTCTGGAGAAAATATCGTAGGAACGTTCTCCACGGGAAGTCTGTTCTACTACATAAGGTACAAAACTCATTTTAACTCTCCTTTATTCGTTGTGCTTGCTTATCCAAGAGAGCTTAGCCAAAAGGCTTCTTTCTTATTCAGCGATTGCGTCCAGAACAGTCTGAGCTTCGACTTCTTCGCTCCAGGGCAGATCTGCACCGGAGTTGTAAATTACATCAGCAGCTTTGTTCAGCTTGATGTCCAGCTTAGCGCCTGCTTCGTCAACCAGCTTCTTAACAGCATCCAGTTCCATGCCGTTTTCGGTTGCCAGCTTCTGGCACAGTTCTTCGAAGTCTTCTTCGGTAGCTTCGATGCCTTCTGCTTCAGCAACTGCACGCAGCAGTACTTCTACGTTTGCGTTCTTAACAGCGCTGTCACGGGACATCATGTCGAAGGTAGCTTCGTCCATGCCCAGCATTTCGCAGAACTGAGCCTTGGTTACGTTGCCCATACCAAAGTTCATTGCGTAGTTGCGAGCCATGTCTTCCAGCTTTTCTTCAATCAGAGAAGCGGGCAGTTCAACCTGCATGTTAGCAATTGCAGCATCCAGCAGCTTGCTCTTCCAAGCTTCATCAGCCTGAGCCTGACGTGCGCTCTTCAGATTTTCGCGGATGGAGTTCTTGTATTCTTCAACGGTGTCGAATTCGGAAACGTCCTTTACGAATTCGTCATCCAGTTCGGGCAGTTCGGAAACCTTAACTTCGTGAACAGTGCACTTGAAGGTTGCTTCCTTGCCTGCCAGAGAGGGTTCGTATGCTTCGGGGAAGGTTACGATAACGTCCTTATCTTCGCCTGCGGAGCAGCCTACCAGCTGATCTTCAAAGCCGGGAATGAAGGATCCGGAGCCCAGCTTCAGAGCGTATTCGGTGCCCTTGCCGCCTTCGAATGCTACGCCATCAA
>JAFQPT010000018.1 GCA_017411665.1 Oscillospiraceae bacterium
ATCTGAACATCAGCAACATTGAAACCACCGATATCTCTCCGCTGTACGGTCTGACCAATCTGAAAAAGATGAACTCCACCATGAACGAGAAGATTCCCAAGGACCAGATTGAAACCTTCAAGCAGATGCTGCCCAACTGCGATGCCACCTTCACCTTTGCCGATGAATCCCCCACGGAATACGGCTGGAGACGTGCACCCGCACCTCCCCACGGCATCTATTTATATACGCCCCGCTACGCCCTGCTGCGTCAGCAGATTGGCTATGACACCAAGGACTATTCCCGTTACCCCAAGGGACATCTGACCGAGGAAGTCACCTATGAATCCACAGGCATCCTGCCTCCCGAAGAATACTATAAGGAGGAGAATTATGAATAAGAAGATTCTCATCCCTCTGCTGGCATTGTGCGTCCTGCTGCTCAGCGGCTGCAGCGTTGATATGACCGGCAAGCCCTACAGCGAAATCGAAGCGTACATCGCAGAAAACCCCAACAAAAAAGTGACCTACACCGTCACCGTCGACGGCGGCAGTGAGCCCATTACACTGACCAACGAATCTGCTTCCGTTGTTCTGACCGACGAAGCGCAGATCGACAGTCTGCTGGCACAGGCGGACTACCTGCAGAATCTCACCACCATAGATATGTCTGCTCTGGTCGTGAAGGCCTCTGTATGGAACAAGGTCGATGCAGCCTTCCCCAATGCCGATCTCGGCTGCAAAGCCATCGCATTTCTCGGAAAAGAGTATCCCCTGAATACTGCCTCCATCGACCTGTCCGATCTGACCTCCGAGCAGGTGCCCGAAGCCATTGAAGGTATGCAGGCTCTGTTCCTGCTGAAAGAGGTTGCGCTGTGCAAGGACGGCGCAATCAGCACTGTGTCTCTGGATGACGCCGCCGCACTATGCACCGCTCACCCCGACCTGACCTACCACTACAAGCTGGTGCTGTTCGGTCAGGAGGTTTCCACCGATATGGAGCGTCTGGAATACTGGCGCGCAGGCTTCAAGGACGAAGGACTTGCCGAATTCCGCAAGCTGCTGCCCATGATGCACAAGCTCACCTATCTCAAGCTGGACTGGTGCGGCACTACCGACGAAGCCATGGCGCAGCTGCGCGACGACTTCCCCCACATCAAGGTAGTCTGGCGCATCTTCTTCCATGAATACAACTGTCTCACCGATACACTGAAAATCTGGGCAAACTGGACCGTCAACGACATGAACAACGACTGTCTCAAATACTGCACCGATGTCAAGTATCTGGATCTGGGCCACACGATGATCACCCACTGCGAATGGGCACGCAATATGCCCGATTTGGAAGTGGTCATTATGGGTGACTGCAATCTGAAGAGCATTGAACCTCTGCGGGAATGCCCGAAGATCACCTATCTGGAAATTTTCTCCTCTAAGGTCACCGATTTGAGTCCTCTGGAAGACCTGCATGAGCTGAAGTATCTGAACATCAGCAATCTGAGAGTGGACGATATCACCCCCATGTACGGACTGGACAACCTCATCAAGGTCAACTCCACCATGAACGGCAGAATCCCCCAGGAACAGATTGACAAGTTCCGTGAACTGCAGCCTCAGTGTGTGGCAACGTTCCTGGACCACGGCAACCCCACGGGCTATGACTGGCGCTACGACAACTGGGGTCACATCCTGCCTCGCTACGCACTGCTGCGTCAGCAGATTGGCTACACTCCTGTCGACTATTCCCGTTATCCCACAGGGTATGTCACCGAAGAGATCACCTACGAATCCACAGGCATTACCCCTCCGGAAGCAGAACAGTAATTGTAAATCCCGACAGACCCTTGCCTGTCGGGATTTTTCTTGCCGCGAATCATTGACAGTTTTCGCCGCCCCTTCTATAATTGATTCAATTCCCCCAAACGGAGGTACATACCATTGAAAAAACATAAAAAACTGATGATCGCAGCCCTTGCAGTCATTCTTCTGGCTGCAGCCGCATTTCTGATTTTCTTCAAAGATATGACAGGCGCACCCTACAGTGATATCAAAACCTACAAGGAAACCCATCCCTATCAGCTGGTGTACTATGCCGTCACCCTGGAGGGTGGCAGCGAGCCACTGACAGTCCGCAGCACAGATGACGCCGTGACCCTCAGCGACACCGCACAAATCAGCAGTCTGGCCGCGCAGGCAGAATATCTGCAGCATCTATCCGTCATTTCACTGGGTGATTTGACGCCCACCGCTGCCGAAGCGATACAGCTTCTGGACATCTTCCCCCACGCAGACGTTCAGTTCGGGCAAGTTAAGATTTTAGGCAAAACCTACGCTGTGGATGCTGCCGAAATCGACTTGTCTCACATGAAGTCTGAGGACGTTGAAGAAGCAGTCATGGGCTTAAGTACCCTGCCCATGCTGGAAACAGTCCGTTTGAACAAGGACGGTGCCGTCAGCACCGTATCTCTGAATGATGCTGCCGCACTGCACAAGGCGTGTCCCGACGCGTTCTTCATTTACACCACTGAGCTGTTTGGACAGGAAATCTCCACCGATATGGAAACTGTGGAATACTTCCGCGTTAAAATCGGCAACGAAGGTCTCGATGAATTCCGCAAGCTGCTGCCTCTGATGCCCAACCTCACCTATCTGAAACTGGACACCTGCGAAATTGATGATGAGGTCATGGGTAAATTCCGCGAAGAAGTCAAAGAGCAGTGCAAGGTAGTCTGGCGCGTATTCTTCGGTCAGAACAATGCGCTGACTGATACCTATAAGATTTGGGCTACATGGAATATCGACACCAAGGAAGTTGACGTACTAAAATACTGCAACGAAGTCAAGTATCTGGATTTGGGCCACAACAGCTTTATGAATCTGGACTTTCTGAAGGGTATGCCCGATTTGGAAATGGCGATTCTCGCCATCGGCAATCTGCAGGATATCTCCGGTATCGTAAACTGCTCCAAGCTGGAGTTTCTGGAAATTTTCTCCAACCGCAGCCTCACCAACGAAGACATGCAGCATCTGTCCGCTCTGACCAACATGAAGTATCTGAACGTCAGCAACACCATTTTGATGACGGATATGTCCTTCACAGACTCCATGCCCAAGCTCAGACGCTTCTGGAACACCCTCAATCGCTGCTCCGCAGAGGAAGTGGAACGCGTCATGGCACTGCATCCCGACTGTGAATTCTTCTTCATCTGGGATGGCGACCCCACCGACTACGGCTGGCGCTATACCCGTGAAAGCGGATATCGGGAAATGACCCCCGAGTACGCACTGGTGCGTGCCCGCTTCGGTTATGAAAACTGGGACTTCTCTCGAGACGAAAAGGGATATCTGAGAGAAGAAATCACCTATGAATCTCTGGGACTGACCCCCTCCTAATCAGCCAAATAACCCCCACCTCAATACGCCGAGGTGGGGGTTTTCATGTCTAAATTCACAATCCGTCTTTAAAAAGTTTACAAATAACTCACGAAGAGTTTTTCTATACCCGTTGACAAGGTAATTGATATATGATAGACTTCGTTCACGGTTTTCAAACTCAAACAATACAAATCAAGGTGAACATATGAAGATTATCGCTGATACCGCAACCCTGTTTGCCCCCTCCGAAGGCGAAGCGCAGGACATGACCATCATTCCTGTTTGTGTTACGATCAACAATCAAACCTATCAAGACTATTCCGAAATATCCAGTGAAGCATTTTTACAGCTTATTGAAGCAGGTGGAATCCCCACATCCTCTCAGCCCGCTGTGGGCGATATGCTGGATGTTTATGAAGCCGATGATGACGAGCTGCTGGTCCTGACCGTAGGTGACGGCCTGTCCGGCGCGTACCAAACTGCCGTTGGTGCGAGAAACTGCGCGGAGAACAAGGAACGCATCCACGTCATCAATTCCAAAACCCTCGCAGGCCCTCTGCGCTATCTGGCAAAGAAGGCTGTGGCGCTGAAGCAGCGTGGATTGTGTATGGAATCTATCAAGGCGCAGCTGTCTGAGAGCATTGAGTCCTCTGTCTCTTTTGTCATTCCCGAGGACTTCGAATTTCTCAAGCGCAGCGGACGACTGACTGCATTCACCGCAAAGGTCGGCGGCGCACTGAAGCTGCTGCCCGTACTGACCCAGACGGAAGATAAAACCCGCATCAAGCCCATTGCTGTCAAGCGGAGCTGGAATGCTGCGGTGGACACTGTGATACAGCGTCTGCAAGCCATAGGCGTGAATCGAGATTATCTGATTAGCGTCTGCCATACGGGTACGCTGCAAAAAGCAAATACCATTCTGCAACGGATTAAGGGTGTATTTCCCGAATCCGACACAGAGCTGCTGATGCTATCCCCTGCGCTGATTACACATGGCGGTCCCGGCTGCATCGTCGTACAGGCAATCAAAAAATAAGAGGTACAGATATGAATCTCCTCGTTTTCGCTGCGCTTGCCTATTTGATTGGTTCTGTCCCCTTTGCGTTGGTTGTAGGTAAAGGTGTTTATGACACCGATGTCAGAGAATACGGCAGTAAAAATCTGGGTGCCAGCAACACAGGACGCGTACTGGGTCCGGCCGCAGGTGCCACAGTTATGATACTGGATGCCGTAAAAGCATTTCTTGTTGTGTTTCTTGCTGTACATACCTGTAATAATCCCTTGGCAATTCCAATCGGGGGCCTTGCTGCAGCCATCGGACACTGCTATCCCCTGTTCGCTAAATTCAAGGGTGGAAAAGCCGTTGCCGCCTTATATGGCTTCCTGTTCGGTCTGTTCGTATTTGCAGGCATGACGCCCCTCATTTTCTTTCTGCCGCTGCTTGTATTCCTCGTAACCCTTTTTCTTACAAAAATCATCTCCCTGTCCAGTATACTCTCTGCCGCATTTGCAGCAGTCTGCGCATGGTCTGTATCAGCCTCAAAGCCGATTATCATAGTGCTTGTGCTGCTTGCATTGCTGATTGTCTACCGTCACAGAGAAAACATCAAACGCATCCACAAGGGAAAAGAAAACAAAATCACATGGATGTAAACACAAATAAAAAAGGACGAAAGTCAGATTACTTCCGTCCTTTTTTGGTGGAGACGAATGGGCTCGAACCATCGACCTCCTGCGTGTGAAGCAGGCGCTCTAACCAGCTGAGCTACGCCTCCGTATGATTTGTCATTATAACACTTTGTGTTAAAAAAACAAGTAAATATTCAACGAATGAAAAAAATAAAATCCCGAACGCTTTCGCATTCGGGATTTCTTGGTGACCCGTAGGGGAATCGAACCCCTGTTACCGCCGTGAAAGGGCGGTGTCTTAACCGCTTGACCAACGGGCCGTATGTAGCTTATTTATTATAGCATGTTCACACGAAAAAGCAAGAAAAACTTTGCATTTTGTGTTCTAAATTTCATAAAAGGCTCACGCCTTTTTTTGTAGAAAATCAACAGAGTTTTATGATACTGATCAAATGCAATAAAAACAAACTCCCGAACGCTTTTGCATTCGGGAGTTTCTGGTGAAGCAACGTTGTGCACAGGCGAACTCAAACACAAAGAATTTGTCGGCTCTTCAAATGTTCTTTCGATGTCCTCAAGAGGGATATTTTCAATACTCAACCGCTTTTTACTTGCATTTATGATAATCGTAAAATGGTCGTCATACAAATAAATTGAATGGACAAAAATATTAATCAATGCTTTTTTCTTATTCACGTCATCAAATGTCATTTCACAAACATAATCCAGAAACGCAAGAATCTGTGCTTCGGATAAGTTTATGCGCTTGTTATTCTCAATCGCGAGCTGCGCTTCCAGTTCCGCCTTTTCTGCCTGCCGCTTATTCAAGCGTTCCGTCACCATCTGTGGCGACTGTCCCTGTTCCAATGCAATCCACAGATTTTCAATCGCTGTTTCTACCTCACGAATCGCCTTCTTCAATTGCTTGATGGTTTGGTTATCGGGATCTTTTCCGCACTCCTCCGCAATTTGCTTTGCAATAAACCGAATCTTTTCATCGGTCAGCATTTTTAAGCATTCTTCCACGACACGATTTTCAATATAAGCCTTGTTTACAGGTTTCTTGTCACACTGCTTTTTTCTCGAGTTTTTACAATGATAATAGTGGTACTGCCGTCCCGTCTTACTGGTACCGCAGTACCCAACCATCATTTCTTTACAATGTCCGCAAAATAGTTTTGTCGTAAGCAAGTACTCCCCCTCCCCTTGTTTATGTGTTCTGGCAGCTTTGCTTTTCTTCAATTTATCCTGTACACGATAAAACAATTCATCGTCCATAATACGCGGCATTCCTCCCGGAGTTTCAACCCCGTTATACACATACACCCCTATGTATCGCTTGTTGCTTAACATTTTCGATAGACTGTTATAAGTAAAGTCCTTCCCCAGCGCAGTCTTAATCCCTCTGCGCCGCAAATCCTTAACAATCTGCTGTTTGTTTTCTCCTGCAGCATAGCGCTCATAAATCTCTCGTACAACACGAGCTTCATCCTCATCTACATAAAATGTACGGTCAGGTCTGACTTTAAATCCCAAGCCGGGATTACTGCCATTGGACAAACATTTTTGAGCATTGATTTGCATACCGCGATGAACCTTCTGGGAAAGCTCGGCAGAGTAATACTCTGCCATACTTTCCAGAACCCCTTCTATCAAAATACCGGATGCATCATTTGTAATGTTTTCCTTAGCAGATAGTACGCGGACACCGTTTTTCTTGAGCTTCGCTTTATAGATTGCACTGTCATAGCGATTACGCGCAAATCTGTCTAACTGATACACAAGAATCCCCTCAAAGGTGTGCTTATCACTATCAGCAATCATGCGCTGGAAATCAGCACGGTTGTCAAATTTCCCGCTTTGCGCACGGTCGATATACTCCCCTACCACTGTGTAATGGTTGGCTTCCGCATATTCGTAACATACCTTTAGCTGCCCTTCAATGGATTGCTCGGTTTGATTTTGACTGGAAAATCTGGCGTAAATTACAACATTCATAGCCATCCTCCTCAAATTATTTCCTTACGGAAATTGTATCAGCCAAAGGGTTTACAGTCGAATGTGCGAGCGCAGATGCCGTCAAATCTGTGTTATATTCGGGATGCCTTTCCAGCCATCGACTGTAATACTCTCTTCCCTTTTCACTTCGGTAAAAGGCACGAATTTCCGGAACCATTGACTTGGCAAAGGAAATCAACAGTTCTTCAGGCAATTCAATATTTCTGTAATCAATCTTTTCCGCCATGCTCTGCCCTCATCGATCTCGCTCTTTTTTGCGTACCAGATACTTGTGATAGTGCTCACAGGCTTTGACCACAAAATCCTCTAATTGCTTATCGGTTGCTTGAGGTACATACTTTCTGATTCTATCTACCGGAACTTTCAACGTTTCTCTTTGGTTCGGTTTCATTTCGGACAGGATTTCAGTAATTGTATTATCGTTTAATTCTCCCATTTGACTTAGCTTCTTCAGCTTGCATGCCTGTGAAAGAGAGGGCGTACAGTCATTTCGCTGAAACTGTTCAAAAACGGTACGCTGCTCATGCTCATTCAAATAAGAAAGTTCCACAGCGGGAGTAAAAGCTATGCGTCCGCTGTCTATCAGTTCCAACAATTCGGGGATGAGATGGGTCAGACGGATATATCTGCGAATTTGTCTGCCGCATTCTGTTGGACTAATCATGTCTGCACTTTCCAACTTCCGGACAACTTGTCCTAAAGTTAAATCATTCCGTTCGCCCTGACGGCTGATGGCGTCCAGTTTCAGCTTGTAGGCGTATGCTTTTTCGCTTGGCAGCAGGTGTTCCCGATGAAGATTGCTGTCTACCAACTGGATGGCAGCGGTATCGCGGTCAATGAAATAGATAAAGGCAGGGACTTCGGAAAGCCCTGCCTTTTCTGCTGCGTATAGTCTTCTGTGGCCCGAAATGACTTCGTATCCTCCATCTGTGTTTTCCAATGGACGGACGATCAAGGGAGACAGAATTCCTTGAGTTTGAATACTCTCGGTCAAGTCGTTCATTTCTTCGTTGTCAGTGACTTTATAAGGGTGTTCGGCAAACGGGTGCAGCTTGCCGAGAGGGATGTTTGTAATCTTATCTTTCATATCTGTTGTTCCTTTCTTTGATGCGAACGGCTTCTTCCATTTGCCGTTCCGTTTCCAGTAGCTCCTGTAGTTTCGGAGTGTTTTCAATGATTTTCTCTGCAGTCTTCTTTCTCTCCCGCAGCGGCTTCATTTGTGCTGACAAGGCTTTGCACGCCTGCTTCAGTTCGGATTTTTCTTCCGGTGTTTTTACCCGTCGCAGCCGATTGCGGAGCTGCTGACGCTGTGCTTCCAGTGACTTAATTTGTTGTTCGGTATCGGAGATAAACGAAACAAGCTCCTCTCCCGAATGAATATCATTCTCGGAGAGAAGCCTGTATTGCTTCGCGTATTGTTCCATTTTTGCTACCTCCTGCCGCATAGCGGGAGACAGCGGCTTTTGTCGTTTTTGCTGTTCGGGAGTTCCTGTAGCCCAGCGGAGCAACGCAATGATCAAAGCAAATGTCAGTTGGATGCTGTCCATCCGCATGGCTTTGCGGTATTCCCGTTCAAACTCCATCAGTGGGGTATATCTCGGCTTTTCCAATGGTGCACCAATCTTTCTGCGGAACGCATCGTCATCGAGCATATTGAAACGCATACGGTCATTGAGCACTTCGTTGGTATATCCGATGCTGCTGAGTCTGATTGCCCTTTGCCATCCGGGAGCAATAACCGAAATGTGCTTGTATTGCTCTCCCGAGCGAATAATGCGATAGCCCTGTGCTTTCATGCGGGCTTCAAATTCTCTTGGGTTACCGGACAGGCTAAGACAGTGTTCCACATCCTGTTTCAGAATATCTCTGCGGGACATTCCGCCACTCTTTTGAATCCAGTATTCCTTTTTTGTTCTTCCGTAAAACGAGGAGTCCTTGAGAATTCCTTTCCCATGTTCCAGACATACTTCATCGGAGATTTCGCGCAGTCGAATGTGATCGTGGATATGATTTTCAAACTTCCGTCCCGTTTTGAAGGACACGGAATTGATTACCATATGATTATGTACATTGTCAGTGTTCAGATGTGTAGTCACAACGATTTGATATTTATCGCCCCACATTCGCTTTGCGGTTTCGATGCCGATGCGATGCGCCTCTTCGGGGGTAACTTCATCTGCGGTGAAGCTCTGGTACCCATGATAAGCCACATTGCCGCCCATCTTTCCGTATTGCCGTTTAGTGGTCATCATGTGCTCGTAGGCTCGTTTTGTCGGACAGTTGATTCCCGATACATACATTCTTCTGTCGGTTTTACTATCGTTCTTCACATAACGCAATGCGCGGAACAGGTCTTCATCCAAATACTTTCGGTTTGTGGTCTTATCAGGATTTTCCGCATAGTCAATGACTTTTTTCAGTGAACCCTTTACAGGCCAGAATCCGGTGGTTGCCATGAGTCGAGCACCTCATCTATGATTTCGCTTCTGTTTTGTTTTACAGGCTTCAGTAGCGTGGTATGGATTTCATCAATGAGATCCAGCAGCAGTTCCTCCGCGTTGGGTGAAATCTCATCCGACAACTCATTACATAGGTCACACAACTGACTGTAAAAGTCATAAAAGATTTCAGACGGGATCGCAGTAGGGTTATATCCGATTGCCCGTTTGCGAATGTATTCTGCGGTGGACAGTGTGCAGGCTTTGGCGAGGCTTTCAATTCGTTTCTTTTCCTGTGTCGTGACTCGAACATAGATTCGTTCGGTTCGTTCTTTCTTATTACGGTTCATATTTCACCTTCTTCATTTGTTTTTGGGCGCAAAAAAGCCGATGAGTAATTTTCCCATCGGCTGATTGCAGTTATTTTGCTTTTTTATTTAACGTTCAAGCTCCCGTTTCTTTTCTCTGGGGAGAACATCTTTGATAAATATTTTTACGCTTTTATAGATTTCCTCAAAAGGTGGTTTCTCCACATCCCCTGCAAAACGGAACTTTTCATAAGCATGCTCTAAATCCTTGGCTTTATGAAGAAAGCCATCAAAGTTATCCAATTCTCGTTCACTGTTTTTTAGTGTACGGCGGACATCAGCAGCATTAAATTCAAAGACTTTTGAGATATAATAGAGATCAACAACGTCCTTTATTCTTCGGAATACCTTATCGGTAGAGATTGCAGAAAGCTTATCGGCTATGATTTGAACAGGAGCAGCACCACAAAAACGGATACCATCTATTTCATAGATTTTTGTTGCAGGAGCAGGTCTATTCACATCTACATCCATTGTAAAAAGAGGTTCCTCTGAGGAGCGATCAATCAATTCAAAACCGGCAGAGCGTTTTTCTCCGTGCGCTCTATACAGATGAACTTCCAAATTTACGCCACTTTTGTCGATAGCATTTTGCAGAGATTCTACCATCTGTTCAGATGTTGGCTCAACATCCGAGTTCCAGTTACCATCAATATCTACCGTATGACGGGTTTCCTCAGCGTATCCTGCTTCAAGCAAACAAGCCTTCAAAACCATTGAACCTTTAAAGCTGATGGGAATCCCGCTATCATAGATGGCTTTCATCACACCATACATTATTTTTTCCAGTGCTGATAAATTCATGTTTATCACCTCAATTCCCGTAATATTCTATCGCATCATTTGCCAATCTTTCGAATCTGTCTTGATATTCCGGTGCAACAAAGATTCCTTCAAAGCTATCGCCGTTTGAATAATAATATCTGCTTACCGCCTCGGTTATGCCTTGCATATCCAAAATAGACTCATTCGCAAAAGCGTCATACACTGTTCTGTTGAAATCTGTGTATCGCAGTCCATTTCTGCTCTTTACGTGATGAGCGCTGATATGATTACCAAGCACAACAACACCGTTATACTGCGTTACAGAGTCATCACCGTAAACCCACACAATATATTCTTCATTGCGTCCACCGAAGCTGCCATGACACATAAGAGCTTCGTCCAATGCGAATACAACGGTTTCACCAAGACACTCACGAACTGCTCTTAACCAAGAAAGGGCACCTACATATTCGCTTCGCTTTGGAAGGTCACGCTTTTGCGGATCATACTTAGGGAGTGTTACCGTCTTTCGGTTGATCAGGTCTTCTCTTATGCGTTGTTCCAATAAATTAATAATGTATTCAGGCGGCGTTCTCTTTCCAGTCTCCCAATTCTGAACGGTACGGAAAGGGATATTGTATCTGGCAGCAAATTCGCTTTGCGTATCCCCGAGCTGTATTCTCATTTCTCGAATATTCATAATATTCACCTCAATAACATTATGCACCCAATGGGTGCATTAGTCAACAAATTTTCCAAAATGTTATTGGATGTTTGTTTTCTAAACAACGGGGTATTAGGGGCAGTGCCCCTAAAGAATCGGAACTTGCCGTACAAGTTCCCTGCTTGTTATGCTATAAGACAGCAATTCTTCGGGTGGTTTG
>JAFQPT010000224.1 GCA_017411665.1 Oscillospiraceae bacterium
AGTTTGCAATCCCTAGCTCTACCGCCAGATTCCGCAGGTTTTCCCGCTCTTCCCCATCACCGATGATGGTGAAGCGGAAGTCGTACTTGTCCTTCAGTAGACCCAGTGCCTGCAGGGTGATGTCCACCTTCTTGAGGGGGATGAGCATACCTGCATACACAATGGAGAATACATCATTGTGCTTTTCGCCCTTGTAGTATTCCGCCACATCGTTGGGTGCGCCGCCGTAGCACATGAAGGTCTTGGCATCGGGGCGCAGAGAATGGAGCTTGGCAAGGATTTTCTTGCTGACGCCGCCGGAAACGGGGCTTGCGTCCAGAATCTCCCCTGCTTTCTTGTCGGAAAACTTCACGTCACAGTTGTGGAAAATAGGCACAACGGGACAGTCGAAGTGCTTGCGTACGCGCTGAATGACCTTCCACTGGTCATAGCAGAAGAATGCGAAAATCACATCGGGCTTTTTGCCCCAGCGACTGACTTCATCACAGATGAACTTTTCCGCCTTCCTTGCCTGACTGCCGGGGAGATATCTCCAGCCGGGGAAAGGTCTGTTAATTTTAATGAAGGAAACGGGCACGTTTTCCAACTTAAATCTTCTGGTTTCGCTCAGCGCCTGCTCCACGGGAGACCAGCGCTTATGGTAGCGCATATCCTCATGGATGACCTGCACGTTATGTCCCGCCTTGACCCATTCGCGGCAAATGTAATGGCCCATGCCTGTCTGCTGATTGTCGTAACAGTCACTGGGGTACAGTCGGGTGATAAACAGAATATTCATGCCTGTTTCCTTCCTTGGTTGTTATATGAATTGCCTTTAAAGGCTGCCTGTCCATTGCCATAGGCAAGGACATTCTCAAAAACAAGCCCTCAGACTTATTTTTGATCAAAGAACGACGATGTTCTTTCTGGGCTGCAGATGCTTGGTAACGTTTCTGGTATCGAATACCACCTGTGCATGATCGGCAACCAGTTCATAGTCTACGTTGGAGTGACCGGTGGTGATCATGACCAGATCGTAGCCTTCCACAACCTCGCCGGTCAGTGCGGGAATAGAGACATACTGACGGCCCTTGTAGGGGCATTCGGGTACCCAGGGGTCGAAGTAATCAACCACTGCGCCGTTGCGTTCCAGATATTCGATGACCTTGAATGCGGGGCTTTCGCGGTAGTCGTCGATGTCCTGCTTGTAGCTGACGCCCAGAATCAGAATCTTGGAGCCGTTGATTGCCTTCTTGTAGCGGTTGAGGATGCGGCCTGCACGCTCTACGCAGTATTCGGGCATACGGTCGTTGATGATCATGGAAGATTCGATCATGGAGGTATGGAATTCATACTCTCTTGCCTTCCAGGTCAGGTAGTAGGGATCCAGAGGGATGCAGTGTCCGCCCAGACCGGGGCCGGGATAGAATGCCTGGAAGCCGAAGGGCTTGGTCTTTGCTGCTTCGATGACTTCCCAAACATTGATGCCCATCTTTTCACACAGAATGGCCATTTCATTGACCAGACCGATGTTGATGTTGCGGTAGGTATTTTCCAGAATCTTTTCCATTTCCGCAACAGCGGGAGAAGAAACCTTAAATACTTCGCCTTCCAGAACTGCTTCGTACAGTGCTGCAATCACTTCGGTAGCGTCTTCACCGATGGCACCGACAACCTTGGGGGTATTCTTGGTCTTGAATACCAGATTACCGGGGTCATCACGTTCGGGAGAGAAGCCCAGATAGAAGTCTTCGCCGCACTTCAGGCCGGTGCCTTCTTCCAGAATGGGCTTGAGCAGTTCTTCGGTGGTGCCGGGATAGGTGGTGGATTCCAGAACCACAGCGGTACCCTTGGTCAGATACTTCGCCACTTCGATGGTGGAGTCGCGCACGTAGCTGATATCGGGCTGCTGGTGGTCATCCAGAGGAGTAGGTACGCAGATCGCTACAAAGTCTACGTCCTTGATAAAGCTATAGTCAGAGGTAGCAGACACCATACCGCTTGCCACCAGATCGGACAATTCAGCATCCACAACGTCACCGATGTAGTTCTTGCCTGCGTTGACCATGTCGACCTTTTCCTGCTGTACATCAAAGCCGATGCACTTAAAGCCTGCCTTCGCTTTTTCCACAATCAGGGGCAGACCAACGTAACCCAGACCGACAACGCCGATAGTCAGGCTGCGGTCCTTGATTTTATTAAGCATGGTTTCTTTCATAATGCAATTCCTCTTCAAAACTCTCCGATTCTGCGGCCGAAAATGCCGCAGTCATTCAACCTAAATAGTACACTAAGTAGCACCATTTTTCAAGATTCTACAGAAATAAAATCAAAGTTTTGTGAATATTTCTACAAAGAAAACACTCCGACAGACCGTATCTCTACAACCTGCCAGAGTGTTTTTCAACGTTATGTAAGAATCCCAAATTCTATTTTCAGTTTCAATATACGAAGCACCGCCTCGTCGATGCGCTCCTGCGAAATGTCACCTCGCCGCACTGCAGAAATCACAGCGGGAATCTGGGTTTCAAAGTCGGAGGTCAGCAGCATATCGCTGCCCGCCTGTATGGCTTTTACAGCCAGCGCACCGCTGTCGCCATAGGCTTCCAGTCCTGCCGCACCCAAGTCATCGGAGATAACAATGCCGTCAAAGCCGAAGCTGCGGCGCAAAACCTTATGCACTTCCGCAGATAAGGATGCAGGCGCATGGGGGTCAATGGCATTGACCACACTGTGCCCCATCATGACCATTTTGGCCCCTGCCTTGATGCAGCGTTCAAAGGGCAGAAAGTCCTCCGTTTCAAATACCTCTATGGGCCGCTCATCCACCGCCACAGAGGCAGGCAGATTGCCATAACCGGGAAAATGCTTCAGCACACCGATGACACCCTCATCATTCATGGTTTTCACAACCGCTTCGGCATATCGGGCGGTATCGTCAGCCTCCCTGCCCAGCGCTCTGCCGTACATGTACGCGCCGTCTGCGGTCGCCACGTCGCACACAGGGGCAAAGTTCACATTGACCCCCAGTGACCGCAGCAGCTCACTCTTGTCCTCCGCATCGCTTTCCACGAGAGAGATGCCCCCTGTGGTCATCAATTCGGCAGGAGACAGGAAGGGAATCTGCCGCAGCGCGGGATATCGGCTGACCGTATTGTAAATACCGCCCTCCTCGTTGGCGCCGATGAACATAGGCACCGCAGAGCCTGTCTGAAAGCTGCTGACTACGGCATTGACTTCGCTTTTGCTCAGATTTTCCAGATTGCGCTCACTCAGCAGCAAACCGCCCAGTCCCAATTCCACCGCACGCTCGGAATCAGCGGTGTCCATGGCGAAGAACATCTGCCCCACCTTTTCCTCCAGTGTCATTTCACCGAGGATTTTTTTCGCATAATTGTTGATGGCTTCTTCCGTCTTTGTAGGATACGATGTCACGCGGGAGTCCCAGTTTTGCTGATACACCTGCGCCATCATGGCAATGGCAATCATGGACAGGATGAGCAGAATCACCGCTCGAATATGTAATTGCAGTTCTTTGTCACTCATTTTATGCACGGGCATACACCCTTTCTCAGTTCCTTATCGGTACAGACGTATTATACTACGAGATTGTTTCGAATGGGAATGATTTCTGTCGTTATTTTAATTTGCACCTACAATTTCCTATGTCGATGGATCAATGCGCGGGTACGGTGCTGTAGAAAAAAGCACTTTGCGCTTCCGACCACATAGCTCTGCAAATCGAAGTTTACAAATCGCAAGCACTTCTGCTGAAGTGCTCTATCGGGAAATGCGATTATGGCATTTCCCGATGCGATTTCAGGGAAAACCGGCCATGGTTTTCCCTGAAACCCTTTCCTTCACGCAGTGCGAACGAAAACTGGTTTTCCGTAAAAAAAATTGTCATCTCGAGCTTGCCGAGGGATCTCCCGGATCATTGGCGTATTGAATGGGGGATTCCTCGATTCCGCTTCGCTTCACTCGGAATGACAGATGATTTTGAGAAAGCACCTCGTACTTTCTAACGTCTCTTCAAATTCCAATTTATCGTTCTAAGGGCTCACACATCGAAAAAGGCACTCCGTTTGGAGTGCCTTTTCTTATTCGCTTGCTGCAAGCAGCTTTTTCGTATATTCGTGTTTGGGGTGGTCGAATACTTCGTCTCTCGTGCCGTATTCCACCACTTCCCCGTCCTTCATGACCATGACACGGTCGCAAATCTGCCAGACAACGTCCATATCATGACTGATGAACAGGTAGCTCAGCCCCAAATCCTGCTTCAGCTCTACCAGCAGCTTCAGAATTTCCGCCTGCACAGTTACGTCCAGTGCGGAAACAGGTTCGTCTGCAATAACAAACTTTGGATTGCCGATGATGGCTGCCCCGATGCCCACTCTCTGGCGCTGACCGCCACTGAGCTCGCGGGGCTTGCGGTTATAGTACTTTTCGTTCAAGCCAACCTTGCACAGCATTTCCTCTGCCATCTTGCGGCGGGTCTCCTTATCCACACCTGCGTTGCGCAGAGGCTCTTCCAGAATCCAGCCGATACTCTTGGCAGGGTTCAGAGAAGCTGCAGGGTCCTGAAATACCATGCGGGGACGTTCATCGTTCAAAATGATTTCCCCGTCCCAGTCCTTGTTGATGCCCAGAATGGCTCGGGACAGAGTGGTCTTGCCGCAGCCGGATTCGCCCACCAGACCGAGGATTTCCCCTTCCTCCACCGTAAAGCTCACATTATGGAGCACCTGTCGGCGGGAACGGTTTTCCTTATAGTACACATTGAGGTTCTTGACCTCCAGCAACGTACTCATTCGGCAGCCCTCCTTCTGAAGGGAATGGATGCAATCAGCTTCTTGGTGTAATCGTCCTTGGGATGATTGAACACCTCTTCCACAGGGCCTTCTTCCACGATAAGGCCTTGATTCATGACAATGACACGGCTGCACAGCTTGCGGATGACACGCAGGTCATGGGAGATGAACAGGATGCTCATGCCCTTTTCCCGGTTCAGCTTCTGCAGCAGCTTCAGAATTTCCGCCTGAATGGTCACGTCCAGTGCGGTGGTGGGTTCGTCTGCAATCAGCAGCTTGGGGCTGCCGATGATGGCGCTTGCAATCATCACGCGCTGACGCTGACCGCCGCTCATTTCGTGGGGATACTTTCTGTACGCCCGCTCCACGTCGGGCAGTTCCACATCACGCATGGCCTGCAGCGCCTTTTCCTTGCGTTCTTCCTTGGTCATCTTGGTGTGGATTGCCAGCACTTCCTCCACCTGCTTGCCGATGCGCATGGTGGGGTTAAGGCTGGTCATGGGCTCCTGGAATACCATGGCAATTTCGTTGCCCTGCATACTGCGCAGCTGGTCGCGGTTCATGTCCACCAGATTCTTGCCGTCGATGGAAATTTCCCCCTGCAGCTTTGCATGGCGGGGACTCAAACCCGCCATCGCCAGTGCAGTCTGGGTCTTACCGGAGCCGGATTCGCCGACGATTCCGACGATTTCGCCGTCAGCAATGGTAAAGCTGATGCCGTGGACAGCTTCTTCCAGCTCACCGCGGTCCATAAATGCCACGTGAAGGTCTTTTACCTGTACCATCAGCCCACCTCCTTTTCCTGGAAGCCCTGTCCCAGCAGGGTGAAGCCCAGAATCATCAGCACGATGAATGCGCCCGTAAAGATGGCGCACCAGGGTGTGGTAAACAGGGTCCCCTGTGCTTCGGAGAGCATGCGGCCCAAAGAGGCATCGGGCGGCTGTACACCCATGGACAGATAGCTCATGCTGGCCTCTGCCAGTACGGCATTGTTAAAGCCGATGGCAACAGAGCTCAAAAGCACATTCTGTACATTGGGCAGAATGTGTGCAAACAGAATGCGGAAGGGGCTTGCGCCCATGATACGTGCATTCTGAACATAGTCTTTGGTGCGTTCCTTGGCAAATTCGCCGCGGACGATGCGGGCAAAGCTGGGGATAAACAGAATGCCCAGAGTGAGAATGATCTTGTATTTGCCGGAGCCGAATACGCTGACCACCACCAGTGCCAGCAGAATGCTGGGGAATGCAGCAATGGCATCGCACAGGCGCATCAGCAGCTCGTCCATCCAGCCACCGTAGTAGCCGGTGAGGCTGCCGATGATGATGCCTACGATGACACCGATGGCTACGGTGCAGAATGCAATGAACAGACTGGTACCGCCGCCGTCAATGACGCGGGAGAACATATCACGGCCGAAGTTGTCCGTGCCGAAGGGATGGGTCAGACAGGGGCCCATCATTTTGTCCGCTGCGGACATGGCGTTGGGGTCATAGGGCGTCCACACAGCGCCGATGAGAATGAGAAGCACCAGTACGGCAGTAATTGCGCCGCCGATGCGAAGATTCCAATTATAGTTTTTCTTCATGGCAGCCTCCTTACTGTACCTTGATACGAGGATCGATGACCTGGTACAGCAGGTCGGTGATGAAGTTGACGATGACCACCAGAGCCGCCATCATCACAACGATGGCCTGTACCACGGGGAAGTCGCGGTTCATGATGGAGGTCAGCAGCAGACGTCCGATCCCGGGAATGGAGAACACCTGCTCAATGATGATACTGCCTGCAGCGATTTCGGGGATGCAGGTGGCAAAGAAAGTCAGCACGGGAATCAGTGCATTGCGCAGCACGTGAGTCAGCAGCACGGAGTTGAACTTTCTGCCGCGGCTGCGTGCAGTGCGGACATAGTCCTGCTTCAGCTCTACCAGCACGGAAGAGCGCAGGAGCTTGGTTGCCATAGCGGTCTTAGGCAGCGCAATGGCCAGTGCAGGGAAAATCAGATAGCGGATGAACCCTGCAAAATCCTCAGTGTAGCTGACAAATGCACCCTGCGTAAACAGGTTCAGCATCAGCCCGAACACCAGAGTAAATACCATGCCCAGGAAGAAGGGCGGGAAGCTCATGATGACCTGCCCCAGTACGCCCACAGCGGCATCGGTCAGCTCACCTGCGTGCTTACCCTGCCATACCCCCAGAGGTACGGAAATCACAACAATCACGAGGAAGCTCATGACTGTCAGCGCGACGGTAATGGGAAGTTTGGGCATAACCAGTTCCTTGACAGACATAGAGTAGCTGTAGGAAGTGCCCATATCCCCAAACAGGAAGTCACGCAGCCAGTCAAAGTACTGGACAAAGAAGGGTCTGTTGAGACCAAGCTGTTCGCGCAGTGCCTCCAGCTTTTCGGGGGTCGCCTCGGTGCCCAGCATATCCGTTGCCACGTCACCGGGAATTACGTGAAACGCCCAGAAGGCGAGCAGAGATACTGCGAACAACGTAATAATGAGGGTCAATATTTTCTTAATGTAGTATTTCATTTGCTCACCTTCTTTCTTTGTTGTTGGGAAAATTGTCATCCCGACCGAGCGAAGCGTGTGGACTCCCGCATAAAACGCGGGAGTCATCAAAGCATCTTACCTTTTAAGCTTTGATAGTGGACCCCCTCAAACAAGCAGCCTCTCATCGGGGGATTCACTCGACTGCGCGGCAAAGCCGCTCCGCTCGGAATGACAGATTATTTATTACTTTGCCGAAGTTTCAGTCCATTCAACAGTGGACAGGTCCAGAACGTACATGGGGTAGAACTTCAGACCGGTCAGGTAGGGGTTCACAGCGACCATGTCGTACAGGTCCTGAATGTAAACGTTTGCTGCTTCTTCGGTCAGAATGGTTTCCATCTGCTTAAACAGCTCGGTCTGCTCATCCACATCGGTGCAGGATGCTGCCTGTGCGTACAGTGCATCGTACTGTGCGTTGTTGAAGTTAATCATGTTCTTGCCGTAGTCGGATACCCAGCGCTGCAGCATACCGCTTGCAGTCAGAGTGGCGGTATCAAAGCCGACAACGGTTGCTTCAAAGTTTCTGCCTGCGTAGGTATCGCTTGCCCAGGTTGCCCATTCCACCTGCTTGATGTTTGCGGTTACGCCAATCTGCTGCAGCATGGATGCGATAACTTCGCCTGCCTGTACGTGCTGGGGATAGTTGGAGGGTACGGTGATGGTAAAGGTAAAGCCGTCAGCGTAGCCTGCTTCAGCCAGCAGCTGCTTTGCCTTTTCCACGTCGTAGGTGTAGTAGTCAGCCAGCTCTTCCACATAGTACTTGGTGAATGCGGGGAACATGCTGGAGCCTACGGGTACGCCGTTGCCATCGCAGACGAAGTCAATGACTGCCTGCTTGTCCACTGCGTAGCACAGTGCCTGACGGACGCGTACGTCGGAGAAGGGTTCGAAGTTGTGGTTCAGATACATTGCCTGTACCAGCTTCATGGTATCCTTTTCGATGACGTACTGGTCTTCCACGCTCTTGACCTGGTCAGCAGTCAGATGCGCTACCACGTCGATTGCGCCGCTCTTCAGGCTCATAACCCAGCTGCCTGCTTCGATGATCAGATAGTTGACTCTCTGCAGCTTTGCCTTTTCGCCCCAGTAATCATCAAAGCGTTCCATGATGAAGTTTTCCTGAGGAGAGCGGGATACGAACTTGAAGGGGCCGGTACCGATGGGAGCGGTCGCCTGGTCTGCGTAGTTTTCGGGGATGATGGCTGCATTGGTGGTAGCCAGATAGCCCAGGAATTCTGCATTTGCAGCCTTCAGAGTGATTTCTACGGTACGGTCACCGGTCTTCTTTACAGATTCAATGCCCGTGAGGGTACCTGCTGCGGTGTATACACCGTCATCCAGCAGCCCCGCACAGCGGGAAATAGAAAAGACAACATCGTCTGCAGTGACTTCTTCGCCGTTGTGGAACTTGATCCCCTCACGCACAGTGAATACATACACAGTACCATCTTTGATCACTTCCACTTTCTCAGCGACTGCTTCTACAATGTTGCCGTCGGAATCAGCCTTTACAAGGCCTTCGAAAATGTTAAAGTTGACTTCTCTGGTTCCTGCCGCCACTGCCATATGGGGGTCAAGACTGTCGTCCAAGTCCTGAGGGATCGCGACGTTGATCTCATTGGTCGCTGCCCTCGCGGGAGCTTCAATCGGTTCTGCGGAAGAATTATCCTTGCCTCCTGCGCATGCGCACAGTGAAACAGTCATGGCCAGTGCCAATACCATCAGGATAATGCGATTCAATCCTTTTTTCATGGTTTTCTCCTTAATTTCAATTGAATTTCCATTATTAAATTGTTCGGCATCATTGTATCATTCACAGCCCCAAATAGCAATCCTTTTCTCCCGATTGCCCTTATTTTAACAGGATTTCCCTATTTTTTGTCGGTATGTGGGTCGCATTCTCCACCGTAGAGGCAGGGCTTGCCCCCATGATTCAGTACGAGGAACACCCCCAAACTTACCTGTCATTCCGAGTGCAGCGCAGCGGAATCGAGGACTCCCTCAATGAGTGTGCCATTCGTCGAGGGGATACACTCGACTCCGCAGCAAAGCTATTACGCTCGGTATGGCAGCTTCTTTTTGCGGACACCGTATCGGCGGGCGGCCAAAGGCTTGCCCCTATCAATTGAATTGTTTCAACACCCTGTCGAATTTAGTCTACGCTAATGTGCCCGTTTTTTGGTTGTTCTGTGAAAGTTTGGAATTCCTAACATTTCTGCCTTGACTTTTTCGTTAGGAGGTCCTAATATGATGGTGTTAGAATTTACTAACAGTATTATATAAGTATAATACTGCATGAAAAGTGAGGATAGTTATGGATCTCAGAAGCGCACAGATTGGAAAGGAATATATTGTCCGCCGGATCGTGACCGACGACGAAGAACTCAACTCCTTCCTGTTTTCTCTGGGCTGCTACAGCGGCGAACCCATCACCGTAATTGCAAAGCGCAGAGGCGGCTACACCGTGTCCATCAAGAACGGCAGATACAACATCGACAGCGGGCTTGCTGCTGCCATCGAAGTCTGATTGGACGGGTACCCCGAATTTCATGTGAGGCGAAAGCCTCACGGACATGAGTTAGGGTGCGCTAACAACATCGTTTAACATTTAGATTTAGAATATCACAAAGAGGAGGAACCCTTATGAGAATTGCTTTAGCAGGCAATCCCAACAGCGGTAAGACCACCATGTACAATGCTCTGACCGGCCGCAGCGAAAAGGTCGGAAACTGGGCAGGTGTTACCGTTGAAAAGAAAGAAAGCCCCATTAAGAGAAGCTTTTATGACGGTGCAGAAGAACTGATTGCAGTTGACCTGCCCGGTGCTTACTCCATGTCTCCCTTCACCTCCGAAGAGAGCATCACCAGCAGCTACGTCAAGAATGAGCACCCCGATGCCATTATCAACATCGTGGACGCGACCAATCTGAGCCGCTCTCTGTTCTTCACCACCCAGCTGATGGAACTGGGCATTCCCGTTGTCATCGCACTGAACAAGTCCGACATCAATGAAAAGAAAGAAACCGTCATCGACGCAAAGGCACTGAGCGCAAAGCTGGGCTGCCCCGTCATCGAAACCGTATCCACCTCCGCAGAAGGTCTGGGCGCAGTGGTCAAGGCTGCTATGGGTCTCAAGGGCAAAGGCCAGAAGGCTCCCTACAAGCAGGGCAGTATCGACCTGACCGACAAGGCTGCTGTGGAAGCTGCTGACAGAAAGCGCTTCGACTTCGTAAACGGCATCGTAGAAAAGGTGGAAACCCGTAAGATTCAGACCAATGAATACGGCTTCCAGGACAAGATCGACGCAGTCCTGACCCACCCCATCGTTGGTATTCCCATTTTTGCACTGGTTATGTTCCTGGTGTTCCACATTTCCCAGTCCGACGGCTCTCTGGGTCTGGGCGTATGGCTGGCAGACACGCTGGTAGGCTGGCTGGAAGGCATTCAGAGCGCTATCGGCGAACTGGTCTCCGACGCATCTCCCCTGCTGCAGGCTCTGCTGGTTGACGGTATCATCGGCGGCGTTATTGCGGTTGTGGGCTTCCTGCCTCTGGTTATGGTCATGTACTTCCTGGTCGCTCTGCTGGAAGACTGCGGCTATATGGCTCGTGTTTCCGTTGTGCTGGATCCCATCTTTAAGAAGGTGGGTCTTTCCGGCAAGTCTGTCATTCCTTTCGTCATCGGCACCGG
>JAFQPT010000225.1 GCA_017411665.1 Oscillospiraceae bacterium
CGGTTGCACAGCACATAGGGAATGTACGGCACAATCATGCATGCGGTCATCCAGATAAACCAGATGGTAAAGCTCAGCGTGAAGCTGATGAAAATCGGAGGGATTCCCAAAAGCACCAGCGCAATGCAAATCATCAGCTCTTCCTTTTTGAATCGCTCCAACCGTGCCAGTACATCGGGATGGCGTCTGCCCTCAAAGGGGAGCGTAACACCAACAGCAATGTTCTTTTTGAATTTGGTTTCGTTGCGGAGCATGACGTATAACAGAATCGGCAGCCAAATCAAGCTCAGCCATAAAGACGTATTTCCAATCATAATCCTGCCTCCTTACATAAGGTTTCCAGCAGCTCGGTGATTTGCTGCTTGGTCATGCCTGCCAGCCGCAGCTCGCTGAGAGACAGCCGCAATGCCTTGATGGTTTCTTCTTTCACTTGGGGTGTTCCGTTTTTATATGCAACGGTTGCGCCCTTTCTGCGGTCGGTTGTGATATAGCCTTCCTGTTTCAAAAGGTTATATGCTTTGCTGACGGTCATCACGTTGATGCCGCTTTCTTCTGCAAGAGCGCGGACGGTGGGGAGTTTTTCTCCTTGCTTCAGCTGCCCTTCTGCAATGCCAATGACGATTTGGTTGCGGATTTGCATGTAAATGGGAATGTCGCTTAAAAAGTCGAAGGTTAGAATCATATTGACAAGCCTCCTTTGTATTAGTTATAATAATACAAAGGATACAAAAAGTCAAGGAGGACGGAGTGTATGTTACAGGAGAACATCATAATCGGTGATAATACCAAATATCCCTTGAAAGGCATGCTGACCTTGCCTTCGAATGTGTCGGTGCCTGTACCGGCTGTCGTGTTTGTGCATGGCTCGGGCAGCAGTAATATGGATGAGGCGGTCGGGAAGCTAACGCCCTTTAAGGATTTGGCAGTAGGACTGGCGAGGCATGGAATTGCCTCTGTCCGATACGACAAACGCTCCTTTGCTCATGGGCTGAAAATGATTCGCGATAAAAAGCATCCCATTACCGTAAAGGAAGAGACCATTGAGGACGCAATTCTTGCTGCGGAGCTTTTGCGAAAGGATGCACGGATTGATTCCGAACGTATTTTTATCGTCGGTCACAGCATGGGCGCCATGCTGGCGCCTCGTATTGATGCGGAGGGCGGGAATTTCCGCGGACTGATTCTCATGGCGGGCAGTCCTCGCAAGCTGGAGGAAATTATGCTCGGACAAAATGAGGATATGCTGGCTTCGTCCAAAGGCCTTTTGCGTTGGATTATCAAGAAGCAGGTACAGAAGTTTGCAAAGCTGTTCGATGGAATGTATGCGCTGTCCGACGAGGAAGCCAAGAAATGCAAAATGGGCGGAGGAACAACGCTGTATTATTTTAAGGAAATGGGAGAGCATCCGTCTTCCGATTATTTGGAAAAGACGGAAAAACCGATTCTGGTTATGCAGGGGGAAAAGGATTTCCAAGCAAAGGTCGATCCCGATTTTCTGGGATATCAGGCGCTTTTGGCGGGTAAGACCAATGTGACCTTCAAGCTCTATGAAAATCTAAACCATGTATTTGTTCCTTCTGTATACGGCAGCATTCTGCAGGCGAAGAAGGAATATAATGTCGAGCAGCATATCGGGGAACAAGTCATCGGGGATATTGCAGGTTGGATACTTGACAACTGATAATCATTGTGATATCATTTAGATATCAAACAAAGAAAGAAGGTACTCTCATGGAAGAACGTACACTCATTCATGATGAAATTGTATTAAGAGGTAAAAACGGCATTTTGATGCTGCTGCTCATTCTTCTTGGAATGGTTGCGAGCATAGCGATTATCATTGGCGGTGGGATTCTGCTGGACTTTACGATGGCCGGGCTGCCTGTGCTGCTTCTGGGGATTGTGCTGTTTATTGTGTTTATCATCATGATTGCGGGTTTGAAGGTTATCAAGCCCAATGAAGCGTTGGTGCTGACACTGTTTGGTAAATACTATGGTACTTTGAAGGAGCCCGGGTTCTTTTACGTCAACCCCTTTGCGGCTGCAATTAATCCTACCATGGAAGGGAAAGCAGCAGAGGCGACTGTTAATGAAGAAGCGGCCCAGGGCAATCTCGCATTTCGTGTTCCCAAGAAGGACTCCGCATCCGGCAAGAAGCTGAGTCTGAAAGCGCTGACTCTCAACAACGGTAAGCAGAAAATCAATGATCTCATGGGCAATCCCATTGAAATCGGTGTTGTGGTAATCTGGCGAGTGGCCAATACCGCAAAGGCCGTATTCAATGTGGATGACTACATGGAATACCTGTCCATTCAGACAGACTCTGCACTGCGCAACATCGTGGCACTTTATCCCTATGACATTGCAGGGGAAGGAGAAGACGAACAGAGCCTGCGCGGCAGCAGTAAGAAGGTGGCCGATGAGCTGAAGGCTGAAATTCAGGCTAAGGTAGAAGTGGCAGGTCTGGAAATTCTGGAAGCACGTATCACCCATCTGGCATACGCACCCGAAATTGCAGCGGCAATGCTGCAGCGTCAGCAGGCATCTGCCATCATTGATGCCCGCAAGATGATCGTGGACGGTGCGGTGGGCATGGTGGAAATGGCACTGGAACGTCTGAACGAAAATAACGTTGTGGAGCTGGACGAAGAACGCAAGGCAGCGATGGTTTCCAATCTGCTGGTAGTCCTGTGCGGCAACAAGGATGCACAGCCTATCGTCAACAGCGGCAGCATTTATTAACGGAGCGGCTATTTATGAATAAAAAGATGATCGCGCCGGTTGTGGTCGCAGTACTATTGGTTTTGTATTTTGTGGGATATGCGGTTTTGCTTTTGGCGATTCCCGATTTACATCTCATTGTAAAGCTGCTGGCACTGATTCCGCTGATTATGGCAGGCTATGCCTTGTGGGCAGCAAAGGAACGAATCGAAGAAATTAAAGGAGGTGAAGAGGATGATCTTAGTCAATACTGATTACATTGCAGGTAAGGAACTGGAAATGCTTGGCTTGGTAAAAGGCAGCACCATTCAGTCTGTGAATGTGGGGAAAGACATCGGTCAGGCGTTTAAGGGTCTGGTCGGCGGTGAATTGAAGTCCTATAATGAAATGATGAACAATGCACGTGCGTTGGCGACCAAGCGCATGGTGCAGGAAGCGGAAGCACTGGGTGCCGATGCGATTGTGAATGTTCGTTATGCATCTGCGGCGGTCATGCAGTCTGCGGCGGAAGTTATGGCGTACGGTACAGCGGTTAAATTCAAGTGATTTGACAATCTGTCAATTTCTGGTACACTGAATGTAGAATGAAGAAACGGAGGGACCGGTTTGACCGACAAAGAAAAAGCGAAAAAACAGGTTCCCTTGCGTATTTCCGCATCCCTGTGGAACGATTTGCAGCAGTGGGCGGAGGATGATTTCCGCTCCATCAATGGACAAATCGAGTGGCTGCTGACGGAATGTGTTAAGCAGCATAAGAAAAACGGCGGCAATGTGCCGAAGGATTTATAAAGCAAAAACCGCTCATCCAATCGGATGAGCGGTTTTTGTTATGTACCGAAATTACTTGTTCTTCAGTTCTGCCAGAATGTCTGCCAACAGTTCTTCGGTGGTGGGACCTGCGGGTTCTTCGGGAGCAGCTTCTTCCTCTTCCTTCTTCTTCAGTTCTTCTGCAACTGCCTTAGCCTTGTTGGAAGTCTTGACGATGAAGAAAACAACCAGCGCAATCAGCATGAAGTCAACAACGGTAGCGATGAAGGTGCCGATGCCGATGGTGATGGCAGCCTGTACCACATTGCCTGCTTCGTCCAGAACTTCGGGGCGAACCAGAATGTTCAGGGCGGTCATGTCTCTGGAGCCGGTGAGCCAGCTGATTAGGGGCATGATGACATCGTTGATCAGAGAAGTGGTGATCTTGCCGAAGGAAGTTGCGATGATGACACCGACGGCCATATCCACAACGTTACCGCGCATAATGAATTCTTTGAATTCAGCAATGAGTTTTTTCATTTTTCTTTTCCTCCAATATATATTTAAATGTTTGGGCTGATTAGGGAAGCTCGGGCAGGCTTTCGTCATTTTCAATCCATTCATTAACATCTGTAATGATGAAGCTGCCATCAGCGTTGCGAGCAACGACTTCCTTGATGCCGGAATTGATGATAGTGCGCTTGCACATGGAGCAGGGAACAGCATCTGTCAGCTCACCGCTTGCCTGACGGCCCACCAGATACAGGGTACCACCCAGCATATCTCTGCGGGAAGCGGAGATGATGGCATTTTGCTCTGCATGTGCACTGCGGCACAGTTCATAGCGTTCGCCGGAAGGAACGTTCAGAGCTTCTCTGCGACAAAAACCAAGATCAATGCAGTTTTTTCTGCCGCGGGGTGCGCCATTATAGCCGGTGGAGATGATTTCATCGTTTCGGACGATGATGGCACCGTACTGGCGGCGGAGGCAGGTGGAGCGGTGCAGAACAGCGTCTGCGATATCCAGATAGTAGTTGACTTTATCTGTGCGGCGAACCATAAATGTCCCTCCCGTTGATTTTATGCTATATATTTTAATCCAGCTTTTCTGCTGTGTCAACATTGGCAACTGCAACAAATTGTGGTACAATACTCAAAGTTTTGAAGAAAGGGGCAGAATGCTGCATGAATCATAATTATCACAAGCAAATGGCAAAAATTTTGCCCACACTGGATGGAAAGCCCAAACTGCTGCTGCACAGCTGCTGCGGGCCCTGCTCTACCCATGTGCTGACCGAGCTGCGGGAATATTTTGATATTACACTTTTATATTATAACCCCAATATCCAACCTGTGGAGGAATATGACCTGCGTCTGGCGTATCAGCGCAAAGTTCTGGAGCAGATGCCGGATATTAAAATTCTGGAATGTGACTATGACGGGGAACGCTATGCAAAGGCGGTTGTCGGACTGGAGGATGAACCCGAGGGTGGAAAACGCTGCAGCGTGTGCTATGGGATTCGCTTGGGTGAAACGGCGAAAATTGCAGCGGAGCACGGCTTTGACTGGTTCTGTACCACTTTGACGGTGTCTCCCCGACAGGACTCTATTCAAATCAATGCCATCTGCCGCGGTCTGGAAAAGGAGTACGGGGTGCGCTGGCTGCCGTCCAATTTCCGCAAAAACGAGGGATACAATAAATCTATCGCACTGGCGGAGGAAATGGGACTCTATCGTCAGGAATATTGTGGCTGTCTGTATTCCAAAAATACTTGACAGAATGGTTACATTTGCGATATAATCACATGCTGGTATCTGTGTGGATACCGGCATGTTTTTGCTGTTAAAACAGCGTAAGGAAAGATTGCTACACAGCGAAGGCTGTGATGAGCATAGAAACAATTACTGAAAGGAGATTTCTACAAATGACCAAGCGTACTTACCAGCCCAAGAAGCTGCACGCTCAGAAGGAGCACGGCTTCCGCAAGAGAATGTCCACCAAGAACGGCCGCAAGGTTCTGGCTCGCCGCCGTGCAAAGGGCAGAAAGAGACTGAGCTACTAATTCGGCTCACATGTTTGGGATAGTCAAGAAGCTTTTTACCTAAGAGGGAAAGACAATGGAATTCACAGAGAGCTTAAAAAAGAACTACGAGTTCCGGCGGCTTTATAACAAAGGAAAAAGTGCCGCTACACCGTATGTGGTGGTTTATGTAAAGCGGACAGGCCGTGATACAAACCATCTGGGCATTACCGTATCCAATAAGATCGGCAAAGCAGTGGTGCGCAACAAGGTGCGCCGCCGCCTGCGTGAAATCTATCGATTGCACGAAGGTGAAGTGCAGCGCGGATATGATTTGGTGTTCGTGGCCCGGGGCAGAAGTGTAGATGCCACATATGCACAGCTGGAACAGGCGGTATTGAAAGCCTGCAGACAGCTGAAGGTGATCAAGGAGCAGAACGCAGAATGATGAAAAAATTCATGCTTGCGATGATTCGTTTTTACCGCACCGCAATTTCCCCGTACACCCCTCCGAGCTGTCGATTTATCCCGACTTGCTCACAGTATGCGATGGAAGCCATAGAGAAATATGGAGCAGCCAAAGGAGGCTGGCTGGCTTTCAAGCGCATTATGAGGTGTCATCCCTTCCATATTGGGGAGCACGATTTCTACGATCCGGTTCCTTGAATCGGAAAACAACAACATATAGGAGTAACTGAATGTCTATCATTACAGTACCTTTTTCCTGGCTTCTGATGACTCTGTACAACCTGTTTGAGAACTATGGTGTAGCCATCATTCTGTTCGCACTGGTTGTTAATGTGATCCTGACTCCCTTCATGGGTAAAAGTAAGGCATCCATGATGCGTCAGCAGCGTCTGCAGCCTCGTCTGAACGAACTGCAGCGCCGCCATGGTGCAAATCCTCAGAAGTACAACGAAGAAGTACAGAAACTGTACCGTGAGGAAAATATCAAGCCTCTGGGTGGTTGCCTGTGGTCTCTGATTCCGTTCCCCATTCTGATTGCACTGTACAGTGTTATTCGTGAACCCATGTCCGTTATGATGGGCATGACCGAAGAAGCTGTTGCAACTGTGCAAGCTACGCTGGAAAAGCTGGGCGCATTCAGTATGGATGCCCTGAGCAAGCAGCAGGCTGCTTACTATGAAATTTTCCTGTCTCAGGCTGCTCACGAAAATCTGGAAGCAGTACAGGCAGTTGCACCCGAGTTCCAGGATATCAGCTACAACTTCCTGGGCTTGAACATGGGTGTTGTTCCCAACTGGCACATTTGGGAATTTGACTTCAGCAGCATGGAAGCTTTCCTGCCTGCATTCGGTCTGTTCTTGATTCCCTTTATTTCCGCTTTCCTGTCCTGGGCTTCCATGAAGATTTCCATGGCAAGAAACGACCAGCCCGCAGGCAACGAACAGCAGCAGGCAACCACCGAAAGCATGAACAAGTCCATGCAGCTGATGATGCCTCTGATGTCTGTTTGGATCTGCTTCATCATGCCCGCATCCATGGGTATTTACTGGATCGCAAACAGCGTATTCGGTATGATTCGTGACTGGGCTCTGACCAAGTACTACACCAAGAAGATGCTGGTGGACGACGTGGAATGGCTGGAACGTGAAAAGAGACGTGAACAGGAAGAAGCTGAATACGAACGTAAGAGAGTTGAAGCTGAACGCCGCAAGGCAGCTGGTTTGATTGAAGATAACAAGAACACCAGCAAGAAGAAGCAGAAGGCAGCAGAAAAGCAGAAGCGCGAAGAAATGAGAGCTGCTGCAATCGCTGCTGAACGTGCAGAGCGCCGCGAACGTCTGGGCATCGAGGAAGCTGAAGTTCCCGCATCTCAGGTCGGCAACCGCCGCTATGCAAGAGGCAGAGCATATGACCCCGACCGCTTTAAGGTCGAAGAATAAACAGGAGAGTACCTTATGATTAAAAGCATAGAGAAATCCGCCAAGACGGAAGATTTGGCTGTTGCCGCAGCTCTGGAAGAGCTGGGCCTGAGCAGAGATGACGTCACTGTAGAGATCCTGGAACGTGCAAAGTCCGGTTTTCTGGGCTTCGGCGCTTCTCCCGCTAAAGTAAAGGTTTCCTACGAAGTTCCCGATGAAGTAGTGGTTAAGCCCGCTGCAGTTGTGGAAGGAGTAGAAGCTGAAGCAGAAGAAGCATTTGAAAACCCTGCACATGAAAAGGTATATAACTTCGTAAACGGTCTGCTGGAACACATGGGTGTTCGCGCAAATCTGGAAATTACCGATAAGGCAGATGGTGGCATCAACGTAAACCTGTCCGGCAAGGGCATGGGCGTTGTAATCGGCCGCCGCGGCGAAACTCTGGATGCAATCCAGCATCTGACCAACTACGCAGTAAACCACGGCAGCGAAAAGCGTCTGCACGTGAGCGTTGACGCAGAAGCTTACCGCGCAAAGCGCGAAGAAGCACTGGTCCGTCTGGCTGAGAAGATGGCAGCAAAGGCTATCAAGTACAAGCGCAGCATGGCTCTGGAACCCATGAACTCTTACGAGAGACATGTGATCCACGCAGCTCTGCAGGACTACGAAGGCGTAAGCACCAGTTCCATCGGAACCGAGCCCAACCGCCGTGTGGTTGTCGCTTATGAAAAGCCCCAGCAGGAAGTTAGCAACAAGCCTAAGTCCCGCGAATGGGCATAATGCCAAAAGAACAAAAAGGCACCTCAATCGAGGTGCCTTTTTTCGTCTGCATGTTGTGTGAATTAGCAGTGATCGGGGCAAGATGTAGAAAGAAAACAAATAATGAAAAATTCTTTAAAAAATATGCAAAAAAAGGTTTGACAAACGAAGGACAAAGTGGTAATATAACAAAGCTGTCGCGAGACGGCAAACACGAGATAGAAAAGTTTAGAAAAACTTAAAAAAGTTGTTGACAAACTCTGTCGAATGTGTTAATATGTCAAAGCTGTCGCGAGGCAGTGAGTGTACCTTGAAAATTAAACAATGTAAGAAAAGCTAACAAAGCTTTTAAGCACCAGAAATAAAAGGGCTCTTTTAAAACTCGCCGAGAAAGCGAGTATAAAAAAGATTCTATTTTGAGATTTATTTTGAAACTAAGATTAAGTTGTCAATGAATCGATTTTAATGCGGCGGAAACGCTGCTTAAGATACAATTTATTGAGAGTTTGATCCTGGCTCAGGATGA
>JAFQPT010000019.1 GCA_017411665.1 Oscillospiraceae bacterium
ATACTCCCATCATTGCAATGGTTACCCGTATGACCGACCAGAAGGGCTTCGACCTGGTCATTCAGGCTCTGGACCGCATCGTGGAAATGGGCGCAGCATTTGTTCTGCTGGGCTCCGGCAACGCACACTACGAACACGAGATGCGTCTGGCAGAAGAACGCAACCAGGGCCGTGTTGTTTCTTACATCGGCTACAATGCTGAGCTGGCAAACCAGATCTATGCAGGCTCTGACTTCTACCTGATGCCTTCTCTGTTCGAGCCCTGCGGCCTGAGCCAGATGATTGCAATGCGCTACGGCAGCTCTCCCATCGTCCGTGCAACCGGCGGTCTGAGCGACACCGTATCTCACTTTGATGGCGAAAACGGCACCGGCTTCGTATTCAACGATTACGACGTCAACGGTCTGCTGTGGGCAGTTGGTCAGGCTGTCGAAACTTACAAGGATAAGGAAAAGATGGCTGCTCTGGTTCAGAACGCTATGCGCTCCGACTTCTCCTTCGCAGGTTCCGCTGAAACCTACGCTGATCTCTATCTGGAGATGATTTAATGACACAACATTCTTTCCCCGTCTACTTCGGTGGGAAATCCACCGACCAGTGGACGGCCGATAGTCTGCAAGTGCTCTATACCGACCGCATCTGCGTCATGGCTGTGCCTGCAGGTGACGGTACTTACACCGCAAAAAGTCTTGAGGCTCCCCATCTTGCCGCTGAGATCAATCAGTGCAAGTTCAGCTTGAAGCACTTCTATTTCAACACCTATATTTCCATTTACGAAGCCATTACACGGCTGCAGGATGATGGAAAAGACATTTATGCATTCCCCGAGTATTTTGACGGTGAGTTCTCCCCTCTGGCTCTGGGTGAAATTCTGCGTGTCCTGCTGGACAACTGGAATATCAGTTGGACCAATGCACTGGACATCATTTCCCGTTGTAATTTCCGCTGCGCACAGACTCCCTGGCGTGTCTCCATTGCGGAAGTATCCGCACTACAGCCTCGTACCGCACAGCTGATGGAGCTTCTGGATAAGTCCATCGATCACGACAGATCCGTTGCTCATTGCATGGAAGCTCTGCTGTCCAGGCTCATCATGCATGACAGTGCAAGTGAAGCATATCGCTGCCCCATGGGCTCTGTACCCACAGAAAGCGATGTGCAGCTTCGCATCTATGACGGTACCGGTCTTGTCAAGCGCGCGGAAGTCATTTTCAGCGGTGACTACTGCCACAGAGAGGTTCGTCTGGATAAGGCTCTGTCCTGCACCGTTACCATGCCCAAGACCCCTGTTGCGCTGCGCTACCGCTTCCGTCTGACCATCCGTGGCAACCGCACCATCTGGCTGGGCGAAGTTTTCGGCAAGCAGTACAGCTGTGTGGGCATTCACGACTTGAGTGGCTTCCGTCTGACGGTTTACCAGAAAGGCTTTGATACCCCCGCATGGTTCCGCAGAAGCATTATGTACCAGATTTTCCCCGATCGCTTTGCCCGTGACGGTTCCGATACCGCAATCAGCGGCATGGAATATCACCGCGGCATGGGTCGTTTCATCGACCATTCCGAAGCGTGGGATAAGCCCGTCAAGTGGCAGCCCGGTCCCGGTGAAACCGGCTACATGCCCAATGACTTCTACGGAGGCACCTTCAAAGGGATTGAAGACCGTCTGCCCTACCTGAAGAGTCTGGGAATCAGCGTTCTGTATCTCAATCCCATTGTGGAATCCTGCTCCAACCACCGCTATGACACCGCCGACTACAATCGTCCCGACCCCATTCTGGGTACCATGAAGGACTTTGACCGTCTGGTGGAAGCAGGCAAAAAGCAGGGCATCCGCATCATGCTGGACGGTGTGTTCTCTCATACCGGTGCTGACAGCGTTTATTTCAATCGCTACAACAGCTACGACACACCCGGTGCTTATCAGACCACCAAGTCCCCCTACTATCCTTGGTTCGTATTCTACGATCATCCCCATAAATATCGCACCTGGTGGGGCTTTGAAAGCCTTCCCGAAGTGGAGGAAACCAACCCCGACTGGCAGGACTTCATCATCACAGGTAAAAACAGCGTAGTGCGCAACTGGCTTCGCCATGGCACCTGCGGCTGGCGTCTGGACGTTGCCGACGAACTGCCCGATGAAGTGCTGGAGCTGATTCGTAAGGCAACCAAAGAAGAAGGCGAAGACCTAGTTGTCATGGGCGAGGTTTGGGAAGATGCCATCGAAAAGGAAAGCTATGGTCTCAAGCGTACCTATGCTCTGGGCAATGCGCTGGATACCACTATGAACTACCCCTTCCGCGATGCTGCATACAAGTATCTGGCAGGCCACACCGATGCATATGCAATGGCAGACATGCTGCTCAGTCAGAGACTGCATTATCCCAAGCCCATGTACTATGCGCTGATGAACCTGCTGTCTTCTCACGATATCCCCCGTATCCGTACCATGCTGGCAATTGCTCCCGAAGCAATGCCCGGTGAACGAGCAGATCAGGTAGCTCGTGTGGTCTCTCCCGAAGAAGATGCAAAGGGTGCCGTCCTGCAGAAGCTTGCTTCCGCACTGGCATTCGCGATTCCCGGCGTCCCCTCCGTTTACTACGGTGATGAAACCGGTATGAACGGCTTCCGTGACCCCTTCAACAGAGCACCCTTCCACTACGGCAAGAATTCTCTGGTTGACTGGTACGCAAAGCTCGGTCAGCTGCGCAACACCTATACCGCACTGTCTACCGGCAGCATGGGTGTATTTGCATATAACCAAAATACCGTGGCAGTTCTCCGCTCCATCACCAACGGAATGGACGCACTGGGAGAAAAAGCCGATAACAGTACTTTGCTGCTTTTGG
>JAFQPT010000226.1 GCA_017411665.1 Oscillospiraceae bacterium
GTGGCATGGTTTGAAATCGAAAAGGATAAGTGCATCGGTTGCACCAAGTGTGCTCGTAACTGTCCTGTGGGTGCAATTAAGGGCACCATTAAGCAGCCTCATGAAATCGACCAGAATGTCTGCATTAAGTGCGGTGCATGTGCGAGAGGCTGCCCCAAGAAAGCTGTAAAGGAGAATAATCCATGGCTGAAAAATACATGATGATTGACGGTGTACGCTGCACATTTACCGATGAACGCAACGTACTGGAAGTAGCACGAAATAACGGTATCGATATTCCTTCTCTGTGCTATTGTGAAAGTTTGTCTATTTATAAAGCATGTCGTCTGTGTATTGTTGAAGATGCAAACGGCAAAATTGTAACTTCTTGCTCTGTTGTTCCTGAAGAAGGTATGGAAGTCTATACCAATACTCCTACCGTTCAGAAGGACCGCCGCATGATTCTGGAACTGCTGTTGGGTAGTCACCGCATTGAATGCACTACCTGTGATAAGGCTGCAGACTGCAAACTGCTGGAATACTCTGTAAAGTACAGAGCAAATGCTCCCCGTACCGGTAATATCTATTCTCGCGCTCCCATTGATGATTCTTCCGTCTGCCTGACTCGTGACCCCAGTAAATGCATTCTGTGTGGTCAGTGCGTCAGAATGTGTGACGAAGTACAGGGCATTAAGGCTCTGCAGTTCCATCAGAGAGGTTCTCATTCCTTTGTTGCTCCCGGCGGTAATAAGGTAATGAGTGCTACCAACTGTGTTGGCTGCGGTCAGTGCGTTTCCGTATGTCCTACCGGTGCATTGACTGTACATAACAATATCCCCGAAATGTGGAAGATGATTCACAGCCGCTATAAGACCGTTGTGCAGGTTGCACCTGCTGTTCGTGTCGGTATCGGTGAAGCATTTGGCTTGCCTGCAGGTGAGCCTGTTATGGGCAAGATTGTTACTGCGCTGAAGAGACTTGGTGTGGACGTTGTATATGACACCAATATGGCGGCTGACTTGACCATTATGGAAGAAGCCCATGAATTCATGGACCGTTTGAATAACGGTGGTCCTCTGCCTCTGTTTACTTCCTGCTGTCCCGGCTGGATTCGTCATGCAGAAAATAAACATCGTGCTCTGCTGCCCAATATTTCCACTTGCGGCAGCCCCATGGCAATGATGGGTGCGCTGATTCGCAAGCAGTTCAAGGGTGAACGTGTACATTCTGTTGCTGTTATGCCTTGCACCGGCAAGAAGTATGAAGCTACCCGCGACCAGTTGGATAAGGACGGCATGCCTGTTGTTGATTTGGTTTTGACAACTGTTGAACTGATTCGCATGATTAAGGAAGCAAACATTGACTTTGCAAATCTGCCCGAAACAGAATGTGACAATCCTCTGGGGGCATTTACCGGCGCAGGTGTCATTTTCGGTGTTACAGGCGGTGTTACTGAGGCTGTTATTCGTCACGTGCTGAATGATGCATCCCCCGAAGCTATGAAGCAGATTGCAGAATGCGGTGTTCGCGGTCTGGAAGGTACCAAGATGTTTGAAGTAACCGCAGGTGACTTGACTCTGCGTATTGCAGTTGTCAGTGGTTTGAAGAATGCGGATATGTTGATTGCAAAGATCAAGGCCGGCGCTGTGAAAGTTGATTTCGTGGAAGTAATGGCATGTCCTACCGGCTGCATCAGCGGCGGTGGTCAGCCTCCTTCTACCAGAAAGCTGAAGGAAAAGCGCAATAGAGGTATTTTCATGGCGGACAACGATTGCGATTTGAAAATTTCTGATCACAATCCTGCACTGGACTATGTTTATAACGAACTGCTGGAAGGTAGAGCGCATGATTTGCTTCATGTTGACTATGTAAATCAGTGATTGTGCTTTTCGGTGTGAAATGTTATACTGATTCTGTAAGCGATTAACTAACTTGCAGGAGGAATTTATATGGCATTTTTTAATAAGCTGAACAACGTAGCCAGGTCTGCTGCAAAATCTGCTGCTGAGCTTGCCAATGATGCAATCGGTACCGGCAAGGTAGCGATGAAAATCAAGCGTGAAGAGCTTTTGATTGAACAGAAATACGAAAAGATTGGCGAATATTTCTATAAAAAGCGTAATGCAGGCATGGAAATGCCTGCAGAGCTGGAAGAACTTTGCGTAGCAATTGACATTGCTCTCGCAACCATTAAGGAGCTTGAGGAAGAACGAGAAGAGTATAAGGACA
>JAFQPT010000227.1 GCA_017411665.1 Oscillospiraceae bacterium
AAAAGTTGTGCTGTATCATTGTAGCACAAAGACTTTGCATTGAAAACCCATGTCTGCAATTTAACGACGAAAAACGGGCGGCAGATTGCCGCCCCTACAAAATGGATTTATTTCACCAGTGTGCCTTTCTTTCGCTCAAAGGACGACAGCACCTCGATGACCACACCGTGGGCCTTTGCAATTTCCACACAGCGGTCATGGAGCACCTGCGCTCCACTGCGCGCCATACAAAGCATCTCATCGTATGTCACTTCCTCCAGCTTCTCCGCATCGGGAAATTTTCTCGGGTCTTTGGTATAAACACCGTCCACATCGGTGAAAATCTGACAGCGGTCCGCTTTCAGCGCCGCAGCCAGTGCCACCGCCGTGGTATCCGAGCCGCCCCGTCCCAGTGTGGTGATTTCCCCTCGGGCGGTGACCCCCTGAAAGCCCGCAACAATGACGATGATGCCCTGCGCCAGATACCTTTGGATTTTGTCCGTTTCCACGCGGACAATGCGGGCATCCCCGTGGGTATCTGTGGTCTTCAGTCTCACCTGCCATCCTGTGAGGCTCACCACAGGATACCCCATTTGTCCCAAACACATGGCCATCAGCGCAATGGTAATCTGCTCCCCCGTAGTCAATAGTACATCCATTTCTCTCGCCTTCGGTGCATTTGTCAGCTCAGCAGCCTTTTCCAGCAGTTCATCGGTGGTGTCTCCCTGGGCGGAGACCACGACCACCACCTGTTCGCCGCGGTCATACGCCTCTGCCGCCAGACTTGCGGCCCGACGGATTCGTTCGGCATCGGCTACACTGCTGCCACCGAATTTCTGAACTGTCAGCATGAAATCGTCTCCTCCTTACTGCGGTACACTTTATCTTACGCAAAAGATGGGCGAGGTGTTATCCAAATCCCAATACAATATATTGATCGCCCGCAGGCGGGGAACCTCTACCCTCTACAAATAAAATCACAGAATCCACCGCAGTTCGTGAAGGAAAGGGTCTCAGGGAAAACCATGGTTGGTTTTCCCTGAAATCGCATCGGCGAAGCCGATAGAGCATTTCAGCAGAAATGCTTGCGATTAAAAAAAGCACCGACAGAATTCTGTCGGTGCTTGGAAAATACAATATGATCTTTTAGCCTGCCAGCAGCTCTGCGGATACAACACCCTCTGCCCCGCGCATACGGACGATCAGCTCGTCGGGAGTGGTGTCTGCATTGTCCAGCTTTGCGGAGATGGTAACAAATGCGACACCGTCGGAGGGGATGGACTGGTTGATGGTCAGAATGTTTGCGCCAACATTTGCAAAAATCGCCAGCACGTTGCTCAGACTGCCCTGCTTGTCCAGCAGAACAATATTAAATGTAAAAATTCTGCCCTGTGTCATATCACGGAAGGGAATGACGGAGTCCTTGTACTTATAAAACGCACTGCGGCTGATGCCTACTTGATTCACGGCATCGGATACGGTCTTCGCCTGACCGGTGGTCAGAAGTTCGCGAGCATGAACCACCTTCAGGAAAATTTCGGGCAGCATATCTGCCTGAACGAGATAAAACTTGGGCTGTTCTCTTTCTGTCATGATGGTTCCTCCATTATTCTCTGCGGTGTATACCTCCGCATTATAATCTGTGTATGTTATTTATACCACACAAATGTCCGCTGTGCAAGTACATCTGTAAAACTTTGGGCTGTTTGCATCAATTTACCGCAGTGTACTTGTAGGAACATTCCATATCTGACTTCCCTCGGAGAATCTATGAAAGCATTTTTAAAATTCATCGCCCTAATCGGTGCTGTTACAGTGAGCGTATGGCTGGGCGCAAAAATCCTGCCGCTGACTGCACCGTTTCTGCCGGCGCTGGCTGCCGCGGCCGCTATGGAGCCTGCTGTGACGGCACTGACCCGCAGAGGGGTACGGCGCGGTGCAGCATCAGGTATTCTGACTGCCATTGTACTGTTTGTGTGCGGCGGTCTTGCAGGTGGCTGTGCTCTGGGCGGAGCGCACATGCTCACCACTTATGCCAAGCAGACCCCGCAGCTGCTGTCGACATTGTCGGATACCGCCAATCTGATACAGCAAAAAATGCTGATTGTTCTGCGCAATGTCCCGGATTCCGTGGAGCAGGAGCTGCTGACCGCAGCGGAGGGTGTCTCTGCTCAGCTGTCGGAGGTTCCCTTATGGCTGTCCCGCAAGGCACTGGACGGGCTGACCCTGTTTGCCAAGCAGTCTCCCGACCTGCTGCTGTTTGGATGCACCGCAATCATCGGAGTATATTTCTTTTCGCTGTATTTTCGAGATATCTGCGGTTTTTTTCGCAGACAGCTGTCGGAGGAAGCCCTCCAAAAGCTCTCCCTCATCCGCGCGGTAACGCTCAGTGCTGTGGCGGGATATTTGAAGGTGCAATGCATTCTCAGCGGTGTGACCTTCCTCATTCTGCTGGCTGCCTTTCATTTCATGGGAGTCGGTGGTGCTGTCTCTGCCGCACTGGGCATCGCCGTCATCGATGCGCTGCCCATACTGGGCTCGGGCGCAGTGCTGATTCCCTGGGCAGTGATTGCCGCCCTCAGCGGAAATATTCCCCGCGCTGCGGCACTGGTGCTGGTGTACTGCGTGCTGCTGGTGATGCACAATCTGCTGCAGGCAAAGTTCATGGGCAGTCATCTGGGGCTGCATCCCGTCACTGCACTGGTAAGCCTGTATGTGGGCTGGAAGCTGGCGGGGCTGGGCGGTATGCTTCTGCTGCCCATTGCGTGTGTACTGCTGTGCAGTCTGAATCACGCAGGGGTGATTCATTTATATCGAGAAATCGAAGTTTGAAGCGCAAACAACAGCACCGCACTCTGTCATCCTGAGGCGCAGCCGAAGGATCTTAAATACACGGTTAGAGTGGACTCTGCTCTTGCCTTTGAGATTCTTCGGGAACAAGTTCCCTCAGAATGACATACGTTGGTGAGATTTTCCGCAAAAATGAAACTGTCATCCCAAACGCAGCCAAGGGATCCCCTCGATGTTTCGGCGCACTGAATAGGGGATTCCTCGATTCCACTTTTCACCGCAGCACGGAACCCGCCTGTATACATCAAAAAAGCCAAGCTGTCAGTCAGTTCAGACAGCTTGGCTTTCTACCGATTCATACACTTATTTTATCTCACTTCGGGAACCTGAATCGCGGTGCCCTGCAGGTGTGCGTACACATCCGCAAAAATATCGGTCATAATACCGCCGAAATCGCCGCCCATGACCACACCGACACCGATGCATATCAGACCCAGTGCCATCAGAATGCAGAGCGCAATCATAAAAATCTTGGGAAATCTCTTCACTTTACTTCAACCTCCCGATAGCAGTGCTTCTTCGCCACATCGCGCAGGAAATGGGGGAAGCCCAGTGTTGCATTGTGCAGGAACCACAGGCCGAACACAGCCAGAATTACCGCCAAAGACAACATCACAACCGACAGACCAAACAAAATCAGCTTGCTACCCAAATCCACCGCTGCAACCAGATGGAAAATGACCAGATATACCATCGCAACCAGGCTGACAACAGATGCTGCTGCCACCGCCAGATTGGCTACCGCAAACACTAAGGTTGCGGGAACGCCGATTGCCAGTGCAATCAGTGTATAGGGAATCAGCAGCAGGTAACGAGGCTTACGCTCGATGACAGGCTTGGGTGCTTCTTCAATGACCACAGCAGACTGTGCTTCCGTAGCTGCATTGAAAATCTCCGCAAAAATTTTTTCCTTTTCGGGGTTTTCTTCAATCACCCAGGGCGTCGCCGGTTCTTCTGCTTTCGCTTCGACTTCTGCAGCTTCTCCCTCGGTTTCCTCTGCTTCTACTTCCGCAGCTTCTCCCTCGGTTTCCTCCGCTTCTGCTTCCGCAGCTTCTTCCTCGGTTTCCTCTGCTTCTGCTTCCGCAGCTTCTTCCTCGGTTTCCTCCGCTTCTGCTTCCGCAGCTTCTTCCTCGGTTTCCTCTGCTTCTGCTTC
>JAFQPT010000228.1 GCA_017411665.1 Oscillospiraceae bacterium
AATCACCAGACCAACAAGGTCGGTCACAGTACCGGGAATAATCATCAGCAGACCGCCAAAAATCGCCAGCAGACGGGCAGGCATTTTCAGATTGGATGCCAGATAGCCCATCAGACCCATACATACACCCAGCATACCCATGCAGGAGGACAGAGTAATCTGAACGACATCCAGTACGGTTGCGTCGATAAACAGCATTGCGGGGTTCATTGCGAAAATGTAAGGAATGATAAACGCTGCAATCGCCAGCTTGGTGGCGGTAATGCCGGTCTTCATGGGATTGCCCTTTGCAATTGCTGCACCTGCATAAGCAGCCAGTGCAACGGGAGGGGTAATATCAGCCACGATACCGAAGTAGAACACAAAGAAGTGTGCGGGAATCTTGTCGATACCCATGGAAATCAGAATGGGCGCACAAGTAGTTGCCATAATGCAATAGTTTGCGGTAGTGGGAACACCCATACCCAGAATGATGCAGCAAATCATGGTCAAGAACAGCGCAACCATCAGATTACTGCCGCTGATTGCAACAACAGCAGTAATCAGCTTGGATGCCAGACCGGTAACGGTAATGCAGCCGGCAATAATACCTGCCATTGCACAAGCAACCGCAACGGTAATAACGCCGCGTCCGCCTGCTTCCATTGCTTCAAAGAACTTTCTGGGGGTAATGCGGTTTTCCTTATCAAACAGGCTGACCACAATGGTCGCTACAATCGCCAACGCTGCGGAAGTCTGGATGGTACGTGCATTGGTAGATACCAGCCATACCAGCAGCACCAGAGGAGTCAGCAGATAGATTCTCTTGAGAAGGCCGCCGATTTTAGGCAATTCGTCTCTGGGAATCCCCTTCAGACCCAAACGCTTTGCTTCCAGATGAACGGACATAAAGATGCCGCCAAAGTACAGGAACGCAGGCAGGATTGCCATCATTGCCACCTGTGCATAAGTAACGTTCATATATTCCGCCATCAGAAACGCTGCAGCACCCATAATGGGAGGCATAATCTGACCGCCGGTAGATGCGGAAGCTTCAACAGCAGCTGCAAATTCGGGCTTGTAACCGGTCTTCTTCATCATGGGAATGGTAACGGAGCCTGTGGTAACGGTATTACCAACGGAAGAACCGCTGACCATGCCGCACAGTGCAGAAGAGATAACCGCTACCTTTGCAGGGCCGCCGGAAGACGCACCTGTAATGCAGTTTGCCAGATTGATAAAGAAATTGGAAATACCGGTACGTTCCAAAAACGCACCAAAGATGGTAAATACAACAATAAACTTTGCACATACATTAATGGGAGTACCCATTACACCGGATGTACCATAGAACAGTGTGTAGATGACGCGGTCAAGCTTCAAACCTACAGAGAAGGTGTACACTAGCAGCGCACCTACCACGCACAAAATGGGCAGGCCCACACAGCGGCGGCACAATTCCATAAGACTCAGAACACCGATGATACCGACTGCAGTGAACCAAGGCGTCATCTTGGATGCGCTGGTCAGTACATTGACAAGATCTTTGTATGCAAAGCAGTAATAGAAGAAAGCGGAAGCACCTGCCAGCATCAATACAATATCGTACCACGGCAGCTCATTTACATTTACATGATGCTTGCTGCGGGGATAGTTCAGATAGCCAATAATAATGATACAACCCAGGAATGCGGTAAGACGTTCTTCGATGCCTGCCACAGAATACAAAGTGGACCAAATGCAGTATGCTGCAAAACAGGCAGAGATTGTCATAACAACCCACTTCTGCCAGCCTTCCCAGATACGGGTATTGGACTCCAGGTCAAACTTCTTCATCATCGCATCCACTTCAGCGGTGATGTCACGATTTTCATCGTCAAAGTCTACCTCAGGAGCATTTAACATGGTATTTTCTTTGTCTTTTTTCTTAAAAAGCATCGAAAAACCTCCTTTTACACGGGATAATGTTCAGAAAAATTAACACGCCTATAAACGTCAAGGACTACGGCACTCATAATGAGCGCCGTAGTCATTGTCTTCAGCAGTGTTTACTTTACAGAATCAAAAAGGATTACTTAACGGGAACTTCAATACCCTTTTCTGCAAAGTACTTAGCAGCACCGGGGTGGTAGGGAACGTCGGTGATGGAAGATGCAAATTCCAGAGAAGCTTCGTAGCCCTTGCCGTGCTGTTCGGAAATTTCACCCAGATTTTCGAAGATGGTGGAAGTCATTGCGTAAATCGCATCTTCGGAAACGGAGTCAGCTGCAATGATAACTGCTGCGATAGCAACGGTCTTAACGTCTTCGGGAGTGCCGTAAACATCAGCTGCGATGGTTGCTTCGGAGTAGTAAGGAGATACTTCAATCAGAGATGCAATGTGTTCCGCATCCAGACTTACCAGATATACATCATTGGTGGTAGCCAGAGAAGTAACTGCGTTGGTGGGAGCACCTGCTACGATGAATGCAGCATCAATCTTGCCGTCCTGCAGAGATTCGACGGAGTCGCCGAAGGACTGGTAAACGGGTTCGATGTCAGCTTCGGACAGGCCGTAAACGCCCAGAACGTCAATCGCATTGAAGTAAACGCCGGAGCCCAGAGCGCCGATGGAAACGATCTTGCCTTCCAGATCGGCAACGGTCTTGATTTCGGGATTCAGAGTAACGATCTGAACCTGTTCCATATACATAGCAGCAACAGTGGAGAAGCCCTCAACGGGTTCTTCAAACAGGTTGGTGCCGGAGTAAGCATAGCTCATAACGTCAGACTGAACAAAGCCCAGCTGGTTTGCCTCTGCTGCAATATCTTCAATGTTAGCCTTGGAGCCACCGGAAGTAACAGCGGTGATGCTAACGTCGGTCTTGCCGGAAACATACTGAGCCAGAACGCCGCCGTATGCATAGTAGGTGCCGGTTTCGCCGCCGGTGCCAAACATCAGGTTGGTGGAGTCGGAGCCGCCGCATGCGCACAGAGTCAGAGCCATAGCCAGACACAAAACAGCTGCAAGAATAGATCTCATCTTTTTCATTTCTAATTCCTCCTAGTTGGAATATTTTCTTGCTCTAAGAAGAGTATGTTGCAAGTATAGTCTCTTTAGCGAAAAAAAGCAAGAGTTTTTTTGCAATTTCTCAAGAAAAAAGCTGCATTTTTTATAACAAATTTGTTCGGAATTTTTTTATTTTGCAGAACTCACAAAAACTCCCCCTATCCTTTCGTACTTATTGTGCAACCACATTATGATCATTTGTTTTCTCTTGTACCTTCTCTGCGGTTCATGTATACTAAATATATTCCAGAATCGGGAGAGATTGTATGAACATTGCAGTAATTGACGGTCAGGGCGGAAAAATCGGCCAAATGATCGTAAATGCCATCAAAAAAGAGAGAATTTCCTGTACAATTCGCGTAATCGGCACCAATAGCACTGCCACTGCCGCAATGATGAAAGCAGGTGCTGATGAGGGTGCTACAGGGGAAAATCCCGTAATTGTCGCCTGCAGGTGGGCAAATGTCATCATAGGGCCGATTGGTTTGCTGGTTGCGGACGGTTTGTTGGGTGAAATTACCCCTGCAATGGCCACTGCGGTGGGTCAAAGCCCGGCAACCAAGCTGCTTTTGCCTCTGAATTTGTGCCGAAACATTGTGGTCGGCACCCAGTCTATGTCCGTTTCCGGACTCATAGAAGAGACTGTCAACACCTTAAAATCTCTGATTTAAGCGTAAATAACCCCGCCAAACCTGTGTTTTGGCGGGGTTATTTATTGCAGCAGTCTGCCAATCAGCCCTTCAAGCACTTTTTTTCGATACTCCGCTTCCGCCTTCATTTGTTCCGGTTCTGCAACGAAAAGCCCTTCCCCCTTCAAATTGCATTTTTTCAACCATTCTGCATTTTCCACAGTACTTTGCCAAAGTTTTCGCAAGTTGTACGGTGTATAACTTGCAAAATTAGGGGATGCATCGCTGAAGTATGCATCACCCTCTTTCAGAAAATAATGCAGCTGAAGCAGGCGATATTGCTTCTTGATCTGTTCGGAAAGAGAAAGAAGACACGTTTTTTCCCGTCCGCAGGCGCACATTGCCAACTGACGGCACCCGTTCCATTGATAACACAGACTGTCCATCAGTTCTTTGATTCCCGTATCCCGTTCTTCCGCCGACACGGCACTGCTGCGCTGTACCCGCCTCCACACTTCCTCAAAACGGCTGAGCACCTCTAAGTCGGTTTGATTCATATTCCTCACCTCTTACATTCATCCTATGACAAACATTGCAAGTTCGTGTAAAACAGGATATAATGTAAAAATCCTATGAAATCATATACAGGAGGCCCTTATGCCCAGATTTTTTATAGAACACGTTGATACCGAAAGCAAATCTCTTGTCATTACAGGCCGTGATGCCGAACACATCAAGGTGCTGCGCATGCGTCCCGGCGAAGCTCTGACCGTTTGTAACGGCAAAGGGATTGATATGCACTGCACCCTTACAGGCTCCGATGGCAAAACCGCATATGCAGATGTTTTGGAAGTTTTTCCCTCCAAGAGTGAGGCAAGCGTGAAGGTTCGCGTCTATGCAGGTCTGGCAAAGGGAGACCGTGTAGACTATGTTGCACAGAAATGCACAGAAATGGGTGCAGAAGAAATTGTGTTCTTCAACTGCGACCGCTGTGTTGTCCGCCTCGACCCCAAAAAGGGAGCAGATAAGAAGGTAGAACGCTGGCAGCGTATTGCAGAGGAAGCCGCAAAGCAGTCCGGACGCGGCATCATCCCCACCGTTCGTTATATCGACAGCTACAAGGAAATGCTCAAGGACGCTTCCGAATGTGAGCTGAAGCTGTTCATGTACGAAACGGGCGACCGCATTTCCATGCAGCAGGCCATCCGCAGCGCACTGCCCTGCACCACTGCCGCTGTCATCTGCGGCCCCGAAGGCGGATTCACCGCCGGGGAAGCCGACGCCGCCAGACAGGCAGGCTTCGCGGTCTGTGCCATGGGGCCCCGTATTCTCCGCTGTGAGACTGCGCCTCTGATTCCTCTGACTGCCATTCTCTACGAAACCAATAACCTCGACTGATTAAACTCCACCTGGAGGAATTCTATGAAAAAACTCGTAGTGGGCATCACCGCTCACGTTGACTCGGGAAAAACCAGTCTGTCCGAAGCCATGCTGTACCTGTCGGGTGCCATCCAGAAGCTGGGCCGCGTCGACCACAAGAATGCCTATCTGGATACCCACGAATTGGAACGCCGCCGCGGCATTACCATTTTCTCCAAACAGGCACGCTTTTCCGCAGGTGACATGGACATCACTCTGCTGGACACCCCCGGTCATGCAGACTTCTCCGCCGAGATGGAACGCGTGCTTCATGTGCTGGACTACGCAATCCTCGTTGTCAGCGGCACAGACGGCGTGCAGGCGCATACGGAAACAGTCTGGAGACTGCTGAAACGATACAACGTCCCCACCTTCCTGTTCGTCAACAAAATGGATCTGGACAGTGCCAATAAGGTCAATGTCTTAAATGACCTGAAGCGCTCTCTGTCCGAAAACTGCATCGACTTTACCAAACGCCCCTCCCTGTACGAAGACATCGCCATGTGCTCGGAGGATGCACTGGAAGAATATATGGAAACGGAATCCATTTCCGATGAACACATCGCGCAGCTCATTGCCCGACGGAAGCTGTTTCCCTGCTGCTTCGGCTCCGCGCTGAAGCTCAGCGGTGTGGAGGAGTTTCTGACCACACTG
>JAFQPT010000229.1 GCA_017411665.1 Oscillospiraceae bacterium
GACATAACAATTCCCCCTAATGTAGTACTTCCATTTTCCTACATTAGGGGGCTTTTTGTCTATTGTCCGTTTTTACTGGACCTGTTCAGAGAAAGTGCTTTTCTTTATGCATTTTCAGCTGACGGTATAATCTCCGCGAATCATCAGATACACATCGCTGTTGGCTCTGACCGCTGCGGTGTCACTGACGGACATATACAGATGATATTTCATCAGCCAGTCCTTTGCAGCCAGTTCCTTTCCTTCTGTCACATTCAGAATACCGCCTGTCACATATGCTTCCCCGCTGCGCACCAGAAATTCGCACCCCGCCTTACAGGTCAGCGTCTGGTCGGCTTTCACAGTCAAAGATGTATATGCGCCGCCAGCTTCCGCTTCCAGTCGGGATTCCAGCGCTGCAATGCTGTCGCTCGTCTGCTTGTTATACGTCTGCTCCAGCTGCGGCTTCAGCACACTATTCAAATAGCTCAATGTGATGAGCGGATCGCTTTCTGTGCCGTAATTGGTCGCTGCATAGGCCCCAATCCCGCCCAACAGGACTGCAACGATACAAAAGACCGCTATCACGCGCAGTTTTTTCATATGTACCTCCAAATACAAGTTCCATCGGGCGTCGCCCGACTTACAACCCGAAACTGACCGCCAGTGCACTGTCCACTCGCGTCATGGTTTCTCCGTCCAACCGTCCCATTTTCTCCCGCAGTCTGGATTTATCCAGTGTGCGAATCTGCTCCAGCAAAATCACACTGTCTCGAGTCAGACCGACGCTCTGCCCCGACAGCTCAATGTGCGTCGGCAGCTTGGCTTTGCCTGTCTGGGATGTGATTGCCGCTGCAATCACAGTGGGACTGTGTTTGTTTCCGGTGTCATTTTGTACAATCAGCACCGGTCGCATCCCGCCCTGCTCGCTTCCGATGACAGGACTCAGGTCTGCGTAATAAATGTCTCCTCGTCTTACGATACTCAATGGTTTCATCTCCGATGATGGGCCGCCCATTCCATACTATGTTTGCGCAATGGTATTCTCCCACCGCAAGATGAAATTTATACATATAATCTGGGCACTCTGGGGCTGACCGCACACAGCAGCTCATAGGAAATCGTTCCCGCAAGCTCCGCAAGGACATCCACACTTTGCACGTCACCGAAGATTTCCACTTCATCCCCTACCTGCACATCGGGCAAATCCGTGATATCCGCCATGCACATATCCATGCAGATGCGTCCGCATTGCTTGGCTTTTCTGCCGCGGATGACTACTTCCAGTTTCCCCGAAAGTGCTCTGTGAAGACCGTCGGCATAGCCGATGGACAGCACCGCAAAACGGCGCTTCCCCTCACAGGTGAAGGTGCGGCCATAACTCACGGTATCGCCTTCCATATGGTCGGTGATTTCCGCGACTCTGGTCATCAGCTTCATCACAGGCTTCAGCTCCAGCGCACCGTGCTCCGCAGCAGGATACAGACCGTACTGCGCGATTCCCGGACGCACCAGATCCATGTAGGTACCGGGATAGTTTACCATAGCACCGGAATTGGTGCAATGGCGCAGTGCAAACGCTTCCCCTTTGTGGTCCTCCAGCATGGCAACCGCTCTCAAGAACGCATGGTACTGATAGGCTGTGAAGTCATCGTCCGGTTCATCGGACACCGCAAAATGGGTAAATACCCCTTGGAAATCCAGATGCTTCAGCTCCAGAGCCGCCTTTGCTTCCCGCATAGCCGCTTCCTGCTGTACGGAAAAGCCTGTGCGGCACATGCCCGTATCCAGCTTCATGTGTACCGGCAAAATCAAATCCGTGCCGCTGAGTCGGTCCGACAGGGCCTGTGCCATGCGGAGACTGCCTACAGCCTGCGCCACATTTCCCAGCGCCGCAATATCTCTCGCCAGATAGGCAGGTGAAGGGCCGAGGATTAGAATTTGCGCCCGAATCCCCGCTTCACGCAGCTCCGCCGCTTCATCGAAGCAGGCCACCGCCAGATATTTCACTCCCAGCTCTTCCAGCTTCTTTGCAACGGGGATTACTCCGTGGCCGTAAGCATTGGCTTTTACCACACCCAGATACTTGCAGCCCTCGGGCAGCTGTGCCTGCATATTCTTCACATTATGTTCCAGATTCTTTAGGCTGATTTCCGCCCAAGTCCGTATTTTCTGTCGTTCCATGTGTTGCTTCCTTTACATTCGTCAGTATACACTTCGCCTTGACTGTGCCGTTTTCAATCAGCTCCGCCGCAGCAGGCAGTCCCTCAGCATCAAACCACACAGACACACTGACCGCATCGTCATAAAGAAACGTCCCCGCAAGCAGGTCGCCTTCCTCCCATACGCAGTCTGTCATGCCCTTGCGCACAGTCTCATGAATCAGCGGCACCGCGCTGATGGGGGCAATGCCGTTTCCTGTCAGGTCACCTGTGACCAGAATTGCTCCGTCATACTCCAGCTCCGATGTATCTTCCGAAATACGGGCTGTAATTCCCGCTACAAATGCGGGCTCCAGCACGACCGCTGTCCAGCAATCACCATCATAGCTGTATTCCAATGTATACTGTTCTATCGTTTCACCGAAATCCGCCTGTACCTGTGCCGTCATGGACATGGTCTCCGCCTCTGCCATTCGGGTACGGGCTGCTTCCAGTCTTTGCTGTCCGGTGCTGCCGCAGGCGGTCAGTGCCAGACACCCTATCATTAGTGCGGAACAAATTCGTTTCCGCATAGAATGTTACCTTCCAATCATGGGTTTCATAACCGCGGGGAGTGCCTCAATCATGTCCGATGGAGTCATGGAATATTCTCCCATCCGCGCGGCACACAAATCCCCTGCTCCGCCGTGAATGCAGACCCCTGCAGTCACAGCCTGTTCAACCGGCAGCTGCCCAAGCAGTCCGCCAATGATGCCCGCCAGCACATCTCCGCTGCCGCCAACCGCCATACCTGGGTTTCCGCTGCGGCTGAGATACACCTTGCCGTGGGGAAATGCAATGGCAGTCTCGGGTCCCTTGAGCACCGTAATGCAGCCATGGGCATCTGCAAATGCCGCTGCATCCGCTGCGGGATTGCCCGTGCGCACACCGCCCAAACGGGCAAACTCTCCTGCGTGAGGGGTAATGATATTCCCACGCAGCAGATGCAAATCATCCTTCACGGCAAACAGCGCATCCGCGTCCACAACAACGGGAATCCGCGCATTTTTTAATACATCCCGCGCAAACTGCAGAGCCGCTTCGCTGCGTCCCAGACCGGGGCCGATGATGCACACATCGCTTACCGCCAGCTTCGACGCAATCTCCTCATAGCAAAGCGGCTGCTTCAAGGGAAAGGGCATGGGCTCATCCAGCTTCGCCGCAATGATGGGGTAGATTTCTTCGGGGACACCCACACTCACAAGTCCTGCACCGCTTCGAATCGCAGCACGGGCGCACATGCTCACAGCACCTGTATAACCTACACTGCCGCCGAGAATCAGCAGCTTCCCGTAATCGCTTTTGTGGGTATCTCTCTTCCGTACAGGCAGACCAATGTCCGAAGGAAAAATCGGAATGATCCTTCTTTCCATTGCATCCACCTCCTTTTAGAATATGTATATTATAGTATTGGCAAAAAAATAAGTCAATTTAAATGAAGTTCTATTGCCAAATTCCGCGGTTTGTGCTATAAAGTAAGAGTTATATTGAAAGCTTTGATCGGGAAGATAGCGATGCAAGCGCAACTCAGAGAAGGACGTCGTAGGCTGTGAGCGTCCCGTTGCCGGACCCGCTTAGTTCGCCCGTGAGTCCGACCAATCCTCGGCGGCAGCCGCCGTTATCCGGCAAACAAGAGCGGTCATGCGATGACCGAATGTGGGTGGTACCGCGGAAGAAGTGCTTTCGTCCCAATGTAGGGATGGAGGCTTTTTTTATATCCAAAATCCCCCAACACTGTAAATTAACCCCTTGAAACGGAGGAAACAATACAATGAAAACTCGTTTGAGCGAACTGAGAGTGCAAGCTATGGCAGAGCTCTCCGCCGCACAGGACGCAGCTGCGCTGGATGCGCTGCGCGTCAAGTATCTGGGCAAGAAGGGCGAGCTGACCGCTGTTTTGAAGCAGATGGGTAAGCTGAGCGCCGAAGAACGTCCCGTCATGGGCCAGCTGGCAAACGAAATCCGCGCTGAACTGGAATCCACTCTGGAATCCAAGAGGCAGGAAATCGCAGCCAAGGCTCTGGAAATGAAGCTGAAGAGCGAAACTCTGGACGTCACCATGCCCGGCAAGAAGCAGGAAATCGGCCGCAAGCATCCCATGTACAACGTACTGGACCAGGTGAAGGAAATCTTCATCGGCATGGGCTTTGAAATCGTTGACGGCCCCGAAATCGAACTGGCTGACTACAACTTTACCAAGCTGAACATCGACGAAGGTCACCCCTCCAGAGAATGGACCGACACCTTCTACTTCACCGAAGACAGCAAGTACCTGCTGCGCACCCAGACCTCTCCCATGCAGATTCGCACCATGGAAACCCATTCCCTGCCCATCCGCATGCTGGCTCCCGGCCGCGTTTACCGCAAGGACGAAGTAGACGCTACCCACTCTCCCATGTTCCACCAGATTGAAGGCATGGTCATCGACAAGGGCATCACTATGGCTGACTTGAAGGCTACCTTGAATCTGGTCGTTCAGCAGATTTACGGTGAAGGCACCGTAACCCGTTTCCGTCCTCACCACTTCCCCTTCACCGAACCCAGCTGCGAAATGGACATCCAGTGCCACAAGTGCGGCGGTAAGGGCTGCCCCACCTGCAAGGGCGAAGGCTGGATCGAAATCCTCGGCGCAGGTATGGTACACCCCAAGGTACTGTCCGGCTGCGGTATTGACCCCGACGAATACTCCGGCTGGGCATTCGGCATGGGTCTGGAACGTCTGGCAATGGGCGAATACAAAATCAATGACCTGCGTCTCATCTTCGAAAACGATGAACGCTTCCTGAAACAGTTCTAAAGAAAGGAGACCGAAAACTATGTTGCTTTCCAGAAAATGGCTGAATGAATTTGTCAGCCTGCCCGTATCCGAAGTGGGCGATCATGACTTTGCCGAGGCAATGACCATTTCCGGCTCCAAGGTAGAAGTTACCACCGTTCCCGGTGCAGAAATCAAAAACGTCGTGGTTGGTCTCGTAAAGGAAATTACCCGCCATACCAACTCCGACCATATGTGGATCTGCCAGATGGACCTGGGCGAAGAAGAGCTCGTTCAGATCGTAACCGGCGCACAGAACGTAAAGGTCGGCGACTATGTTCCCGTAGCAAAGCACAATTCCTATCTGCCCGGCGGTGTTCACATCACTAAGGGCAAGCTCCGCGGCGAAAAGTCCAACGGCATGCTGTGCTCTTTGAAGGAACTGAATCTGACCGTCCACGACTTCCCCTATGCCATCGAAGACGGCATTTTCATTCTCAATGACGACCCCGAGCTGGTCGGCACTCTGACTCCCGGTCAGGACATCAAACCCATCATCGGCGCAGATGACAGTCTGGTAGAATTCGAAATCACCCCCAACCGTCCCGACTGCCTGTGCATGAAGGGGCTGGCAAGAGAAGCTGCCGTTACCTTCAACAAGCCTCTCATGCTCCACGAACCCGTTGTCAAGGCTGAAGCAGGCGGCAACATCAATGACCACGCTTCCGTCACCATCGTTGACGCTGAGCTGTGCCCCCGCTACACCGCTCGTCTGGTAAAGAACGTTAAGATTGCTCCCTCTCCCCTGTGGATGCGCGAACGTCTGCGTGCAGCAGGCATGCGCTCCATCAACAACATCGTTGACATCACCAACTATGTTATGCTGGAACTGGGTCAGCCCATGCATGCATTTGACTTCAGCTGCGTAGACGGCGGTCATATCATTGTTCGCCGCGCAAAGGAAGGCGAAACTCTGACCACCATCGAAGGCACCACCAGAGAACTGACCCCCAGCATGCTGGTCATTGCTGACGAAAACAAGCCCGTTGCCGTTGCAGGCATCAAGGGCGGCGAAAACTCCGAAATCGTTGGCGACACCGCTATGGTTCTGTTTGAATCCGCAAACTTCCACGGCCCCACCACCCGCCGTACCGCTACCGCTCTGGGTATGCGTACCGATGCGTCCGCACGCTTCGAAAAGGGTCTGGACGTGGAAAACACCCTGCTGGCTGTTCAGCGCGCATGCGAACTGGTTGAACTGCTGGGCGTTGGCGAAGTTGTGGAAGGCATCATCGACGTGATGCCCAACAAGCACGAAGCAACCAAGCTGACTCTGGAACCCGCTAAAATCAACGCTCTGCTGGGCACCGACATCTCCCGCGAGGAAATGATCGGCTACCTGCTGCAGCTGGGCTTTGGTGTAGAAGGCGACGAAATCACCGTTCCCTCCTGGCGTACCGACGTAGAGCACTACTCCGACATTGCAGAAGAAGTGGCTCGTTTCTTCGGCTACAACAATATCCCCAACCAGATGGCAGCTGCAGGCGTCAGCGCAGGCGGCTACAACGAAAAGCAGAAGTTCGAAATGGAACTGGGTGCAGCATGCCGTGCATGCGGCTATGATGAAATCATCACCTACTCCTTCATCAGCCCCAACTACTACAACAAGATCAATCTGCCCGAAAACAGCCCCAAGCGCGATTCCTACAAGATTCTCAATCCTCTGGGTGAAGATACCTCCATCATGCGCACCACTACCCTGCCTTCCATGCTGGAAATCATCTCCCGCAACTTCAACTACCGCAATAAGACCGCTAAGCTGTACGAAATCGGCAAGATTTACCTGAAGCGCGACGACGGCTTCCTGGCTGACGAACCTCGTATTCTGAGTCTGGGTGCTTACGGCAGCGATATGGACTTCTTCAACATGAAGGGTGTCATTGAAACCCTGTTTGAACAGTTCCACACCGAGGACGTTTGGTTTGAAGCTGAAACCGAAAATCCCTCCTACCACCCCGGTCGCTGCGCAAAGGTATTTGCAGGCGGCAAGGAAATCGGCGTATTCGGCCAGATCCACCCTGCAGTTGCTGCAAACTACGGCGTAGATGCAGAAATCTACACCGCAGAACTGAGCTTTGACGCTATGCTGTCTGTAAAGGGCGGCCTGCCTGTTTATCGTCCTCTGCCCAAGTTCCCCGCTTCCACTCGTGACATTGCAGTTGTCTGCAACGCAGACATTCCCGTAGCAAAGCTCATCAAGTGCATCAAAGAAAGCGGATGCAGCTGTCTGGAATGCTGCGACCTGTTTGACGTATATCAAGGTAAAGGCATTGCAGACGGCAAGAAGTCCGTTGCATTCAACTTGACTCTCCGTGCGGAAGACCGCTCTCTGACCGGTGAAGAAGCTGAAACCAGTGTAAAAGCAATCCTCTCCGCATTGGAGAAGGAATGCGGCGCAATTCTCCGATAATTCGACTTTTTTCGACACGACCACTCATGGGAGTGGTCGTGTTTTTGCATTTTTAACGAATTTTGACACAAATTTGTAAGATTTTTTAATAATTTACACTTTACATCTTGTCACTTTTCCTGTATGATAAGGACATCTAGGCGAATCCATTTAAAGGAGGTATACTGATGGAAGACGTTACTAGAAAGTTTACAGCACTGGATAACAAGACAGAGATCAAAGAAATCCTTTCTTCGGTATACGATTCTCTGTTGGTGAAGGGCTACAATCCCATTAATCAGCTGGTGGGCTACATCATTTCCGAAGACCCTACCTACATCACCAACTACAACAATGCGCGTGCGCTGATTTGCCGCATCGACAGAGACGAACTGCTGCAGGAACTTCTGGTCAGCTATCTGGAAAAGTAAAAACAGCTTTGGGGAAAGAGGTTTCTTTCCCCACTTTTTTGTCCAAAATATAAAACAAAAAATTTTAAAAATAAGTGTTGACATTTTCCGCAAAAGGTGTATAATAGCTTTTGTTCGTAGGGGATTTGTGTAATGGTAGCACACCGGACTCTGACTCCGTTTGTGAGGGTTCGAATCCTTCATCCCCTGCCAAAAAGCTCTCAGTTTTCGCTGAGAGCTTTTTTCTTTTTCCAATTGTTGTTGATGGTGAGGATTCGGATCCTCACTTCATTAAACTGCCGAAAACACCTTTTTTGCAGCCCATAGCCAAAAAGTGTTCAGCGAAAGCGAGTGCTTTTCTTCCAAACAATCCTCGAATGAAGAGCATTCGAGGATTTTTCAATTTGAATTGCTGTCTTAAGTTTACTTTCCCTTTCGTTTATGTTAATATATTATTTTATAAGGGACACTGAACTTTTAATCTCAGTACATAGAGAGAAAGAGAGAGAACATTAATGATTCGATTCATCGGGGTATATGACTATACCGTTATTCTTACCTATCTCAGCTTAATATCCTCTGTTTTGGGCATGACCCAGGCCATTCACGGAAACTATAAGGTTGCAATTTTCTGCCTTGCGTTTTCCGGTGCCTGCGATGCCTTTGACGGTCGTGTTGCACGCACCAAGAAAAACCGCACAGACGATGAAAAAGCATTCGGGATTCAGCTGGATTCCCTTTGCGACGTCATTTGCTTCGGCATTTTCCCCGCCATGATTTGCTACCTGCTGGGTGTGCGCGGCGTCATTGGTCTCACACTGGTTTCCTTCTACTGCATTTGTGCGGTGGCACGTCTGGCATTCTTCAATGTGCTGGAAGGTAAGCGTCAGCAGACAGAAGGCGGCGCAAACAAAACCTATCGCGGTCTGCCCGTGACCTCCATCGCATTTATTCTTCCCCTGCTGTTTTGGCTGCAGTTTCTCATGCCCGACTATGTGTTTATGATTCTGCTGCATGTTACTATGTTTGTGGTAGGGTTCCTGTTCATTCTGGACTTCCCCTTGAAGAAGCCCAGTCTGAAAACCATCATTACCATGATTTGCGTGCTGGGTGTAACGGTTGCCGTCATTTTCGGATACACCAAATTCCGTGTTCCCCAGCTGAGAGATCATCCCACCTTGGTTACTGTCGAAATCGTAGATGAATTTGTAGAGGATATGAATGATGCTGATCAGCCGTAACGGTACCATAATCGATAAAACCGACAGTCAAGACAAAGTCCTGTCCGTTCTTTACGGCACAGCCCTCGGTCGTATGCTTCTCAAGCCTTTGACCCATCCTGCTATCTCTCGTATTGCGGGATGGTTTCTGTCCACAAAGGCTTCCTGTGTCTTCATTCAGCCCTTTATCAAGAACAACAACATTGATATGACCCAGTTTGAGGGCACCTCTTACCGCAGCTACAATGAATTTTTCTGTCGCAAAATTCGTCCCGAGCTGCGTCCCATAGACAAAGATCCCAACCACTTTATCAGCCCCTGCGACAGTAAGCTGACCGTACTGCCCATCTCCGCTGACACTCGATTCACACTGAAGCATACGGAATATACCGTAGCTTCTCTGCTGAAAAACGAAGACCTGGCAGTTGCCTTTCAAGGCGGTTATGCCATGATTTTCCGTCTCACCGTAGACGACTACCACCGTTACTGCTATGTAGCAGACGGTGTACAAAGCACTCCCGTGGCAATTCAGGGTGCACTGCACACAGTTAATCCCATTGCAAATGACTATTTCCCGATTTACAAGGAAAACTGCAGAGAATACTGTCTTCTCCAAAACACGCAATTCGGTGACATCCTCATGATGGAAGTCGGGGCACTGCTGGTGGGGAAAATCGTCAATCACCCCAACACCACAGTCGTACGCGGAGAAGAAAAAGGGTATTTCCAATTTGGCGGCTCCACCGTGGTTCTTTTGACAAAAGCAAACGCTGTGACCGTTGACGAGGACATTCTGCAAAACTCCGAAAGATGTCTGGAAACCATCGTCAAGTTCGGCGAAAAGATCGGTGTCCGTGCATAATTCAAATGAAAAGCTCTCTGTTTCATAGAGCGCTTTTTTGTTGGGGAACTTTTTATGACAATTCCAGTCATTCCATTGTGTATTCCCTCAAAATCGGGTATGCTATAAGAAACTTACTTGAAAGGACGAAGTGCTTTGCTGTTTTCCGGCATCACATTTTTATATTTGTTCCTGCCGCTGACGCTGCTGATCTACTACGTCGTTCCCAGACAGGCCAAAAACACGGTTTTGCTGATTGCAAGTCTGCTGTTTTACTTTTTCGGTGAGCAGGAATACACCCTGCTGCTGATTCTCTCCTCGGTGTCCGACTATCTGCACGGTCTGTTTATTGAATCCCACCGCGGTACAAAACAAGCAAAAATCGCACTCATCAGCTCCATTGCCATCAATCTGGGCATGTTGGGCATCTTTAAATATCTGGATTTCTTCATTGGAACCATCAACAGTTTGCTAGGCACCGCAATTCCTCTGACGAAGCTGCCGCTGCCCATCGGCATCAGCTTCTTCACCTTCCAAACCATGAGCTACTCCATTGATGTGTATCGCGGAGAAGCCAAGGCAGAGCGCAGCTTCCACAGCTTTGCCACCTATGTCTGTCTGTTTCCTCAGTTGGTGGCGGGCCCCATCGTCCGCTACACGGACATTGGAGCAGAGCTGAGTGACCGCACTGTCACCGTCGAGCGTTTCGCCTACGGTGTCAGACGATTCTCCGTAGGGTTGGGCAAGAAGGTGCTGATTGCAAATCTGCTTGGCGAGCTGGTGTCTGTTTATCAGACCGCGCAGGACCCCACCATGCTGTTTGCGTGGGTCAGCGCACTGGCCTATGCCCTGCAGATTTACTACGATTTCTCCGGCTACAGCGATATGGCCATCGGTTTGGGGCACACGCTGGGCTTCACCTTCCCCGAGAACTTCCGCTATCCCTTCTGCAGCCGCAGCATCACAGAATTCTGGCGCCGCTGGCATATGACCATGAGCTTCTGGTTCCGTGATTATGTCTACATCCCGCTGGGTGGCAACCGCTGCAGCAGCAAGCGTTGGGTCTTTAATGTCATGGTGGTCTGGATGCTGACAGGGCTGTGGCACGGAGCTGCATGGAATTTTGTAGCATGGGGTATCTGCTATGGTCTGCTGCTGCTTGCGGAAAAGTTCTTCTTAAATAAACTCCTCGACCGCATCGGACCTATGTGCTATGTTTACCAGTTCGTGCTGACGCTTATCATGTTTACGATTTTCAACGGTGTCGATGTGATCCATACACTGCGCATCATGTTCGGCGGAGCGGCCTTCTCCAATCCCACGACATGGTATTATCTGAAAAGCTACGCTGTGATTCTGGGACTTGCACTGGTGGGGGCAACCCCTGTCATCAAACGCATAGCGGAAAAGGTGGATACCACTCCCGCAGCAACCCTTCTGGAGCCCTTGATGGTCATGGGGCTGTTGGTGCTGTCCACCGCTTATCTGGTAGACGGATCTTTCAATCCGTTCCTGTATTTCCGTTTCTAAGGAGGTCCGACGATGAAATTACGACAGTATTTGACCTCCGCAGCATTTGTGCTGATGATTTTCCTGTTCGCCGCAGCTCACCTTCTGCTGCCCGACCGAGACGTTTCCGTCAGCGAGCGCAGACCCTTGGACCAATTCCCCAAATTCACCTTCCAATCCGTAATGAATGGCAGCTTTGGAGACAAGCTGGAGGAATATTTGCTGGACCAGTTCCCCCTGCGCGATGAGCTGCGCTCCTTGAAGGCAATGTGGCACTTTGATGTTTACGGACAGTATGACAACAACGGCATCTATCTGATCGGCGATCATGTATTGAAGCTGGACAGCGTACTGAAGGAAGAGGAAGTCAACGCCTTGATTTTCAACACCAACAAGGTTTACGAATCCTATCTGCAGGGCATGAACGTATCCTTTGCGCTGATTCCCGACAAAAACTATTTTGCCGCAGCGGAAAACGGATATCCGGCGCTTGATTACGGACAGATGCAGTCGCTGCTGCAAAACGGACTGAACTCCAACATCAGCTATCTGGGCATGAACCCCTTTGCAGACCTCACACTCGATGATTACTATCGTACCGACCTGCACTGGAAACAGGAGTCTCTGCA
>JAFQPT010000230.1 GCA_017411665.1 Oscillospiraceae bacterium
GGCCTGCCATGGCCAAGCTGCGGCAGCGGCCGATGAGGTCGGCTGCCATGCCGGAGGGGATTTCGCAGATGAGGGAAACGATATGGAAAATGCCCTCCGCAAGGCCTACCTGCCACAGACTGAAGCCGCGGCTGATGAGAAAGACCACCCAGACCGCATCGGTGATGCGCAGACAGGCGGAAAAACCAAAGGCGTTAAGCCTTTGCAGCTGTTGTTTCAATTTCATAAAATACCATCCTTACTATGATTGCGAAGGAAAAATGGGCGCAAAAAGCCCACATCCTACTGATAGAATTGAGTGACTGCTCGAAAATGGGCATAGTACGCCCTTGGATGGTATTAAGGGTTTCCTTTTGCCAAGAATCTGAAGCCCATAACCCAACGCATCGAACGGCACTCCTTTCTGTAAAGATGTGGTATGTATGCACTATAGCATGGGGATGGAAAAAACGCAAGATACCCTTTGTATAAGGAAAAGAAAACACCCCGATTCATTGAATCGGGGTGTTTTCTTATTCTTCATCCAGCTTGAGAACTGCAAGGAATGCTTCGGTGGGAATGGAAACGGTACCCAGCTGACGCATTTTCTTTTTGCCTTCCTTCTGCTTTTCCAGCAGCTTCTTCTTACGGGTAATGTCACCGCCGTAGCACTTTGCAAGAACGTCCTTGCGCATTGCCTTAACGGTTTCGCGGGCAATAATCTTGCCGCCGATGGCTGCCTGAATGGGCACTTCGAACATCTGTCTGGGAATGTTCTCCTTCAGCTTTTCGCACAGACGGCGTGCTCTGCCGTATGCCTTATCCTTATGGGCGATGAAGCTCAATGCGTCAACGGGGTCGCCGTTGAGCTTCAGGTCTACCTTTACCAGATTGGAAATGCGGTAGTCTGCCAGTTCATAGTCCAGAGATGCATAGCCGCGGGTACGAGCCTTCAGAGAATCGAAGAAGTCGTAAATGATTTCATTCAGAGGCATATCGTACTTCAGCTCTACCAGATGGGAATCGAGGTACTGCATGTCCTTGTACTCGCCGCGCTTGTCCTGGCACAGAGGCATGATGTTGCCCACATACTCCTGCGGAGTGATGATGGAAACGTGCATATAAGGTTCATATGCTTCCGCGATATGGGTGGGGTCGGGATAGTTGTGGGGGTTATCTACCATGATGACGCTGCCGTCATTCTTGACGATTTTGTAGATAACGGAGGGCATGGTGGTAACCAGGTCCAGGTCAAATTCGCGTTCCAGACGTTCCTGAATGACTTCCATATGCAGCATACCCAGGAAGCCGCAGCGGAAACCGAAGCCCAGAGCGATGGAGGATTCGGGTTCGTAGGACAGGGAAGCGTCGTTGAGCTTCAGCTTGTCCAGTGCATCGCGCAGTGCGGGATAGTCGGAGCCGTCAACAGTGTAAATGCCGCAGTAAACCATGGACTGTGCGGGACGGTAGCCGGGCAGGGGATCGGGGGTCGGTGCTGCTGCCAGAGTGACAGTGTCGCCGACCTGTGTGTCGGATACGTTTTTGATGGAAGCGGTGAAGTAGCCTACGTCACCTGCTGCCAGCTCTGCGCAGGGAACCAGACCCAGTGCGCCCAGATGGCCCACTTCGACGACCTTGTACTTGGCACCGGTGCTCATCATCAGCACTTCATCATCCTTGCGCAGCTTGCCGTCCACGATGCGCATCAGAACGATGACACCGCGGTAGGGGTCATAC
>JAFQPT010000231.1 GCA_017411665.1 Oscillospiraceae bacterium
ATGCCAACATTATACACTATGTTTGTTGGGATTACAACATTTTTGTTGGCGTTAGGTGATTGTTTTTTATATAAAAGTTTGTTAAAATATACACAGATATGTACAGCATAAGGCTGTGTTTAATACTTTTTCATGGAGGTAATATTATGATTAAATTGCTCGAAGGCATGCGCGTAATAGAAATTGCCAGCTATATGATGGGTCCCATCGCAGGTCGTGTTTTGGGCGAATGGGGCGCAGAAGTCATTAAGATCGAACCTGTACTGAAGAAGTCCATGAATCCCACTGACGGCGACGGTGATATGATTCGCGGTGCAGGTATGGCTCGTGCAATTGTTAACGGTGACCCCTGTGTTTGGGAATTTGTAAACGGCAACAAGAAGTCTGTATGTCTGGATTCCAGAAAGCCTGAAGGGCTTAAGGCTTTGATTGATCTGTGCTTGAGTGCTGATGTTGTTATCAATCATCTTCGTTCCAAGGATGCAAAGAAGCTGGGCATTGACTATGATAGCCTGTCTGCAAAGAAGCCCGGTATCATCGTTGCCAGCACCAGTGGTTATGGCATCACCGGCCCCGATGCAGACCGTGGTGGTTTTGATGCAGTTGCATTCGCATCCCGCTCCGGCATGATCGCAGGTCTGTCTCCCAGCGGTGAACCCTATATTCCTTACTACGGCATGGGTGACGTTACCTCCGGTACTTATCTGGTTGCTGCGATCATGGCTGCATATATTCAGAAGCTGCGTACCGGCATCGGTGAAGAGGTAACCGTATCTCTGTATGGCTCCGCAATCTGGACTGCTGGTGTTCCTGTTATGACCAGTGTTTACGGTGACCCCTATCCCACACCCAAGAGTGTTCAGCTGCCTTCCGCACAGCCCTTCAAGTGCGCTGATGGCAAGTGGGTATATCTGATGGGTAATGACTGGCCCTCAGCAATTGACGGTTTCTGCAAGATCATGGATATGCCTGCTGATGCAAAGCAGAAGTGGCCTACTTATATGGATGCAGCAAAGGCTAAGGCAGAAATTACACCTCTGCTGGAAGAACAGTTCTTGAAGCAGCCCAGAGATTACTGGTTGGAAAAGCTGGCTACTACCAGAATTCCTCACGACGTATTGGCAGAATTCAAGGATATTCAGTCTGATCCTCAGGCTTGGGAAGGCGGCTTCCTGATGCCCAATGCTGTGGAAGGCTATGAAATCGGTATTCCTACCTGCCCCGGTCAGTTCCGCAACGGCGGCAAGGCAGAAATCAAGATGAATTATCCCGGCGAACATACTGTTGAACAATTGAAGGAAATCGGTTATTCCGATGAACAGATTCAGGAATTGATTGATAAGACTATTGTCTCTCAGTTGGATCCTGAAACCTACGAATATGACCGTTTCAATATTATGAAGCCCGGTACCACCTATAATATGATTATGGGCGGTATGTCTATGGGTGGCTAAGTAGATACTTCTAAAAAAGAGCTGCTGTAAAGCAGCTCTTTTTTGTTGAAAGCTGTTGATATGAAGTATATATAATGATAAAATACTTAATTAGACAAGATGAAATAGGAGGAACCTATTATGGATATGAAGGAAACATTACGCTATCCTGTTACTGCTGCAGATATTGACGCTACCGGCTACATGCCTCCCAGACCCTTGATTCAGCAGTTGGTTCTGGCTGCTACCTACCGCAACAGAGACGAAGGCGGCGGCAAAACCGTTCTGCGTGCAAATCTTGGTGCAGCATGGATGTTCCGTCGTCTGAAGTTTGAACAGTTCCAGCGTATCGTGGAAGGCGATGAACTGGTTGGCTATGGTTCCGGCAGAACCGAAAACGGTACTGAATACATCCTTCGCGGTATTTTTTACAAGAATGGTGAAATTGCCGCTACTTTGGATATTGCAATGATGCCTGTTCTGTTGAAAGAACGTCGTAAGCTGGTTTGTGCGGATATTGAGCCTTTCTACAGCACTCAGCCTCTGAATGAAGTTCCCGTCTTTGGCAGACTGCCTATGCTGCCTGACATGGAATACGGCGCAGACAAGACCATTACCGAAGATGACTGCGATGAAAATGCAGCTCACTTTGCTTCCCACAACTATGCTGACCTGGTATGCCGCGAAACCGGTTACTGGGAAGGTGAATATCGTATGATTTCCAAGATGCAGATGGACTATGTCAAGGAATGTGTGACCGGTGATACCATTAAGTTGGCGAAGGTTCCCAATGGCAATGGCTTCACAGTACAGGGGATTCATTTGAACGGAAAGCCTTGCTTCAATGCTTACTGCGAATATGAAGCATAATTTTCGTCTTGTAGCGGTTGATATGGACGGCACTCTTCTCCGACGGGATAAAACCGTCGGAGAAAAAACTGTTCGGGCGGTTAATTCTGCACTGGAGCAGGGGACTGAGGTGATTATTGCCACAGGGAGAAGTCGTGTGCAGTTGGAGAGATATATGGGGCTGTTTCCTAAGCTGAGATATGCCATTACATCCAGCGGTGCGGCTGTCTACGACATGAAAAATGACTGGGAAAAGATTATTTCCAATGAAATCCAGCCGAAGGTTGCTTTGGAGATTTTGAAATATGCCGATGAGCAGGATTGCTTTCCCATTATGTCTGTGGAAGGGAAAACAGTATACACGGCAGCGCTGGCTCCGCAGGCTCCCGAATATGGACTTGGTGCCTATGTATACGAAATCAACACTTTCGGTACGGGAGTTTCATCGGTATACAGCTGGTATAAGGAGAATCCCCAGCCTGTTGAATCCATTTCTCTTTATTTCCGTAATCACAGCTTTCGTAAACATGCCGTAGAGGCATTGTCCCATTTGCCGCTGTATTTTGCACTTCCCGGTGAGCCAGCGGTTGAAATCGGCATGAATACGGCAAACAAAGGCTATGCACTGACAAAACTCTGTGAGCTGCTTGGGATTTCTCTTACAGAGGTTATGGCAATCGGGGACAGTGACAATGATGTCCCTATGCTCTCGATTGCAGCATATGCGGTTTCGCCTGCCAATGCTCCCGAAGCAGTAAAGGCTAAAGTTGATTTTGTTGTGTCGGACTGTGACCATGATGGCGTTGCAGAGGCTTTGGAACAATTTGCGATTCATTAATTCTATAGGAGACGTTTTATGTCTATGAACCTCAATGCAGGGGCAAATCGTATGGGTACAATGCCTATCGGTCGTCTTCTGCTGTCTATGGCTGTACCAATGATGCTGTCTATGATGGTGCAGGCTCTGTATAACGTAGTTGACAGTATTTTCGTAGCACAGATCAGTGAAGATGCCTTTACTGCAGTTTCCATTGTCAATCCGGTACAGATTCTTATCATTGCACTGGCAGTGGGAAGCGGGGTAGGTGTAAACTCTCTCATAGCAAGACTTCTGGGTGCCAGAAAACAGGAAATGGCAGATAAGGCTGCCAGCACCAGTATCTGGATTGGGATATTCAATTACCTGATTTTCCTTACCATTGGCCTGTTTGTGACTGCACCGTTTGTTGGATCTTATGCAGACAGAGGAACGGAAATCTATGAAGCAGCCGTTACATATATGCGGATTA
>JAFQPT010000232.1 GCA_017411665.1 Oscillospiraceae bacterium
CAAAGAGTACGAAGACCCATTCAAAGATGCAAAGAGTATAGAAGATGATGATTCGCCAGAGATCCCTTCAGATAGCAGAATAAAATATAGGTAATAAAAAAGTAACGCTACCGTGCGGTTGGCGTTACTTTTCATGCACCTACAGGTGCGGCTGGTATTATGGCCCTTATAGGGCCGTTATTCAAACCCCACGTTTTACGTGGGGTGTATGATTATCAAAACAGATTTCCAATCAGGTATAGAATGGTATATACGATTTCAAAATACATTTTATAGTCCTCCTAGGTTTCTTAATGATGAAATCATACACGGACAGTATTTGAAAAGTGGTTTGGAAATGTTGAAGTTTTGTTATTACTGAAAAAAGCCCATCACCTTCAAAAACGAGGGTGATGGGCATGATTGTTTTTGCCGGAATTATTCGTCGGTGGGGTATACGCAGATTTCGATGTCACTCAGGGGGAAGGAGCAACAGGGGTGAATCCAGCCGAACTTGATGTCGGCGGCACGACGTCCGTCTGCATCTTCGGGGCAGTAGAACTTACCGGAAACCAGCTTGGAATGGCACCAGCCGCATTCGCCGCTGCGGCAGTGAGAAGGTGCTGCGATGCCTGCCTTTTCCATTGCCCACAGCAGACTTTCGCCGGCCTTTGCGGGTACGGTCTGCTTCTTGCCGCGGATGTCAACGGTCAGGTTGAATACCTTTCCTGCAACATCTGCGGGATAGTCGGCATTGTTTTCTACGCCCATGTAATCGCCGCTCATTTCCATGCGGTAACGGCGCTTGGGCAGACCGAGAAGCTTCATCTGGCCTTCTTCGTAGTCATACATTGCCTTGGGGCCGCACATGAATACGGAGTAGTCACCTGCGGGTGCATACTTTTTGATGAGGTCAGCGGTGAGGAAGCCGTGTTCATAGCCTTCCTTTTCTTCATGAGACAGTACGTGAACGACCTTGACTCTGCCGCCCGAGCGAGCTGCAACAGCTTCGATTTCGTCCTTGAGCAGAATGCCGTCAGCAGTGCGGCTGCCATACAGAATGGTCATGTCGAAATCTTCGATGCCGTCTGCGATGGCTGCAGCCATGGAGTAGAAGGGGGTGATACCGGAGCCGCCTGCCAGAGCAATGACGTGCTTTGCATCGCGGAGGTTCTGGTAATAGAAATCACCCAGAGGGCCGCTGATTTTTACTTCGTCGCCTTCCTTCCAGTTGTCCAGAATGTAGCCGGAAGCATAGGTGGGATTGGTGCGCTTAATCGTCAGGATGTAGCTGGTATTTTCGGTGCCCAGTGCGTCCTTGGGATTGGAGCGGATGGTGTAAGGCTTGTTGACCAGTGCGCCGTTAATGTTCAGAGAAACACTGACGTACTGGCTGGCACGGAAATATGCCATTTCGGTGGTGCCCTTTGCAGGGTTGGGAATCAGAGTGAAGCTCTTTGCGTCGCCGTGGTCTTCTACCTTCGCAATGATGACATGCTGTGCCTTGGGGTGCAGCCGCTTAGCCAGAATGTTTGCATTGTAGATAGAGACAGGGGGAGTGGTGGGAGCTGCGTCGATCATTTTTTCGCGGAGCTTGACCTGTCCGAGGAACGCACCGACGCCAAGGCCCTTCAGGGCTTTTTTATCGTAATTATATTTCATCTTACTTGCCCTCCTTGATGTCGTGGAGTGTGTAGCGTGCCTGTTCAGCACCGGACAGATATGCCTGGCTGTAGCCGTCCATCTGTGTGCCGTGACCGCCTACAAAGCGCAGACCCTTGATGGTGTAGTCCAGATTTGCGGTGCCGGACTGTACTCTGGGGAACATGCCGTCCCAGGTGTGGGGTTCGTAGCCATATACGACACCTCTGGGAGTGCCGAGGTAGCGTGCCCAGGTGACAGGGGAGGCGATGACGATTTCTTCGATGTGACCCTGCAGATCAACACCTGTGACGCTTTCGTAGAATTCTACGCAGTCGCGGGCAATTTGGTCTTTGATCTTGAAGTAGTTTTCTTCGGTGACGTCCTTCCATGCGTCTTCTGCATAAAACTTGGAGAACTGCAGAAATGCACGGCCTTCTTCGATTGCATCGGGATGACCATTGGTAAGAACGGTCACGGTAATATCCTTATGGGTTTCAATGGAGTTGGAAGTCAGATATTGCTGACGGTTGTTTGCTACGGGACGCATGAAGTTGTCGTAGCCCTTCAGACCAAGTTCCTTTGCGGAGGCATCCAGACCGAGATATACGGTAAATGCAGCCTGTGCCAGCTTCTGGGCATTCATGGTCTTCAGATTCTTTTCGGGTACTTCTGCAGGATCTACCATGCGGTCAAATACTACGTGAGGCATCAGGTTTGCGATAACGCGGTCACATTCGATGTATTCGCCGCTTGCCAGCTGTACGCCCTTGACTTCACCATTCTTAACGTCAATTTTGGAAACTTCGGTGTTGTACCAGATGTCGCCGCCCATTTCGCGGATACGCTGGTCAAATGCCAGACTGATTTCGTGGCTGCGATGCTTTGCAATCCAAGGCTTGTGGGTCAAGTATACGTAAGTCATGTACGCATAGACCGCAAAGGACATATTGGTGGAGTCTGCAGCAACATAGGTCCAGTAGGATTCGTAGATGCGGCGAGCCTTTTCGGGAACACCGATGCGAATCAGCATTTCTTCGGTGGGGACGGGAACGACTTTCATCAGGTCACCGTACTTCAGCAGCATTTCCACCTTCTGCAGGGCGTTGGGGTGGTTGTGACGTTCAGCCAGCCAGTCAACACCGTCATGCAGCATGCGTGCCAGTTCCATAACGGTGGTCATAGACTCACGGCTGCCGGGAACCTGACGTTCCATTTCATCAATGAATTCCTGTACGCCCAGAGGCATTTCTACATCGTAGGGCATATCGGGGTCGGTGACGGTTGTGCAGAAGGATTCGTTGATGGGAATCCATTCAACATCCAGACCGTAATCGTCTAGCAGCTTACGGACTGCGCCCAGAGGTTCGCCGTCTACACCGCGACCCATCTGGCACATTTCGTGCAGGGTTGCTTCAAATTCG
>JAFQPT010000233.1 GCA_017411665.1 Oscillospiraceae bacterium
ATTGGGTCTTCCCCTCAAGCAGCCACTTGCCGGAGAAATTGGGAAGATAATCCGTAATAGACTTATCATAGCGCATTCCCTTCCAGCCGCAGCTGTCAAAGAACATCTGGTTGGCCCAAATGACACGGCTGTCATCAATACGGAACACTGCCATAGGCAGAGGAAAATTGGTCAACGTACTGCTGCGCGCCGAATCAGCTTGATACGTAACAGATTCCAGCATTTTTTCCAGATCCTTCTGGCTTTTTCTGTTGATTACATGGGCATATACCGCCAAAATCAAACAGATCAATGCCTCTGCCGCTGCGAGATAATATTGCTTGAGCACAAGGGATGCAAGTGCAAACATCATGATGCAAATCAGATACAGTCTCGGACTGCGCTGATTGCCAATCTGCATTTTCTTAAACATCGCCTGACCCCCCTTATTAAATGGTCAAAATACTCCAATATAGGGAATTATTATACCAAATAAATGTGTCAAATACAAGCATTCTTCGCATTTCCGAGAATATCTCTTCCTAAATTTCTAAAATTCTCAGTGAAAAGTTGATTCATGTTCCATCATTCTGTATAATACAACCAAAGGAAGTGAAGCTATGAGACCTCAAATCACATTTAATAAAACCTGTATCAAATGCGGACTGTGTGCATCCGTCTGCCCCACTCACCACATTTCCATGACGGAAAACGGCCCCATAACCCACCACAACAGACGCTGTCTGCAGTGTATGCACTGCTCCGCAGCATGTCCCCAAAAGGCGATTCACTTTGAACACGTTCCCGCCTATGCGGAATATCCCGAAACGCCCGAAGATGAAACACTCAAGCTCATCATGATGCGCCGCAGTGTCCGTCATTTCAAGCCCGAAGCACCAGAAGCTGACGATATTAAATGGGCACTGGACATTGCACAGTGGGCTCCCAGCGGAAAAAACCGTCATCTAACCCAGTGGTTGGTAATCCACTCCAAAGAAAAGTGCGATGCACTGTACAACTATATCTGTGACATTACCAGAGACACGGGTATCATGCCCGACTTAGCCCGTCAGCGTGACAAGGGCAACCACGACTCTGTCACCTGCGGCTGCAGCACAATCATCATGGCACTGGCTCCCATAAAGCCTGAAGGCGTCATCACTGCCGACAGCTCCGAAAGCGACGGCATCATCGCTATGACCACCGCAGAGCTGCTGCTGAATAAGATTGGGCTAGGCACCTGTTGGGGCGGCTTTGTCACCTTCTGTGCCAATACCATTCCTCAATGCCGCGAATACATGAAGATTCCCGAAGGATATTACGTTGCCGGCACCTTGCTTTGCGGTATTCCCGATGAGCATTACCGTAATGTCCCTTATCGTCCCAACGCAACCGTTCACTGGCTGTAATAAAGAAAAAACTCCCCGACCAATGGTCGGGGAGTTTTTTTGTTTCCATTACGTAAAGTCGTGGGCCTGTTCCAGAACCATTTCCTTTACCTTCAGCAGACGAACCTTGGTTGCGTTGTCGTTTTCTTCCAGCTTCATGGTGATGTAGCGAATTGCTTCCTGCATCTCGGGAATCATAACATATTCCAAAGCGTTTACACGGCGGCGGGTCTTTTCGATTTCCGCAGCCAACAGCTGCATGGTCTTTTCAATCTGCGCAAGTTCCAGCATATCCTGGAACACAACAGCCAGCTTCTGCAGTGCATCGTCCAATTCACCGGAGGTCATTGCAAAACCGTAAGGATAGATTTCGCTGGGGTCGTCGTTCTTGGTGGTGAAGCTGTACTGAGGTACATTGACGCTCATGACATTTTTATACTTCATGCCAAGCTCAACGGTCTGACGGGGATACAGCAGTGCCTGCTCCAGCATTTCGGGAGACATGATGGCACTTGCAACGGTCAGAGATGCAAATGCATCGGTCAGACCTGCTTCCACCTTCAAACGCAGTTCCTTGTTCAGTCGAACAATCTCCATAAACTGACGCATCAGTTCGTCGCACTTGTCTTTCATTAACTTGTGACCCTTACGTGCTGTCTTCAGTCTCTTCTTGTACTGATTGAGCACCATACGAGTCGGGGTAATCACGGCATTAGCCATATTTTCACCTCAATTATACAATTGCGTTACGATGATGCGATTAGTCCTTAGGCATATACTTGTCGATCATTTCGGGCTTAATACGCTTCAGTTCGGTTCTGGGCAGCATCTTCAGCAGATCCCAACCAATTTCCAGAGTTTCAATAATGGAACGGTCGGTGGTGTTGCCCTGGCTGACGTAGGTCTGTTCGAATGCGTCAGCAAACTTAGCGAACTGTCTGTCGTCTTCGGACAGCGCAGCTTCACCCAAAATGGTCATCAGTTCCTTTGCATCCTTACCACGGGAGTAAGCTGCAAACAGCTGGTTCATGGTGCCTGCGTGGTCTTCACGAGTCTTGCCTTCGCCGATACCCTTGTCCTTCAGACGGCTCAGAGAGGGCAGAACGTCAACGGGAGGAACCAGACCCTTGCGGTACAGTTCACGGCTGAGGATGATCTGACCTTCGGTGATGTAGCCGGTCAGGTCGGGGATGGGATGGGTCTTATCGTCTTCGGGCATGGTCAGAATGGGAATCATGGTGATGGAGCCATTCTTGCCCTGACGGCGGCCTGCACGTTCATACAGGGTTGCAAGGTCGGAGTACATGTAGCCGGGGTAACCGCGACGGCCGGGAACTTCCTTCTTTGCAGCGGAAACCTCACGCAGAGCTTCTGCATAGTTGGTAATGTCGGTCAGAATAACCAGAACCTGCATGCCCTTTTCAAATGCCAGATATTCCGCACAGGTCAGAGCCATACGAGGAGTTGCAATACGTTCAACAGCAGGGTCGTTTGCCAGGTTGGAGAAAACGACGGTACGGTCGATTGCACCGGTTGCACGGAAGTCACGGATGAAGAATTCGGATTCTTCGAAGGTGATACCGATTGCTGCGAAAACTACTGCGAAGGTTTCGTTGTCGCCCAGAACCTTTGCCTGACGTGCGATCTGTGCTGCCAGCTGAGCATGAGGCAGACCGGAGCCGGAGAAGATGGGCAGCTTCTGGCCGCGAACCAGAGTGTTCAGACCGTCAATTGCGGAAACACCGGTCTGGATGAATTCTGCGGGATATGCACGAGCTGCGGGGTTCATGGGCAGGCCGTTGATATCCAGATGTGCTTCTGCCAGAATGTCGGGACCGCCGTCGATGGGCTGACCCATACCGTTAAATACGCGGCCCAGCATGTCTTCGGAAACTGCCAGTTCCAGAGGGTGACCCAGGAAGCGAACCTTGGACTGCGCCAGGTTGATACCCTGTGCAAGCTCGAACAGCTGAACAACTGCCTTGCTGCCGTTTACTTCCAGAACCTTACCACGGCGCTTTTCGCCGGAGGGCAGTTCAATTTCTACCAGTTCGTCAAAGGTAACGCCTTCAACGCCTTCAACAACCATCAGAGGGTTGGCAACCTGTCGGATTGTCTTATATTCTTTAATCATTCTTCGTTACCTCCCCTGTTGAGCGCTGCGATCTGAGCCTTCATATCAGCCTGGATCTGAGCGTATTCTGCTTCGAACTTGTCGGGATCGGTCATCTTAGCGTAGCCAAGCTTTTCTCTTGCGGGAATCTTGAACAGCGCGTTCATATCAGCGCCTTCTGCCAGTGCCTGACGGCCCAGTTCGTCGAAGTACAGAATGGTGTCCAGCAGCTTAAACTGCTTTGCGTAGGAAGAGTATGCGTCTTCATCCACGAATGCATTCTGCTGCAGGAAGTCTTCACGGATGGACTTTGCAGTTTCCAGAGTCAGACGTTCGTTTGCAGACAGTGCATCAACACCAACCAGACGAACGATTTCGTTCAGTTCGTCTTCCACCTGCAGCAGGTTCATAGCCTTTGCACGGTTTTCCATATACTTGGGGCCGAACTGTTCATCGTACCAGCCTGCCAGAGTATCATCATACAGGGAGTAGGAGTTCAGCCAGTTGATTGCGGGGAAATGACGTGCGTAAGCCAGGCTGGAGTCCAGAGACCAGAATACCTTTACGATACGCATGGTAGCCTGAGAAACGGGTTCGGAAATGTCACCGCCGGGAGGAGATACTGCACCGATTGCGGTAACAGAGCCCTTGCGTTCGTCGCTGCCCAGACATTCCACAACGCCTGCACGTTCGTAGAACTGTGCAATACGGGA
>JAFQPT010000234.1 GCA_017411665.1 Oscillospiraceae bacterium
GCTGCCGCCTGCAATGGCGAGCCCGAACAGTGTTTTTTCGGGGATGCGCCAAAGGCCGTTGCGAGCCTTGTATTTATCAATGCCCATGACCGCAAACAGTACAAGGTTGATGACAAGTGCGTAAATGCAGAAAATTTGCAAAATCATCTTCTGCCTCTGCCGCCCTTGCTGTCATTCTTGTTTACGCGGGCACCGCTGCGGCCTGTTTTTGCAGGTGCGGCGGATTTTGCATTTTTGTCCTTGCGGTCGGACTTGGCGGGCTTGCCGCTTTTGCCTGCAGGCTTATTTTCCTTCTTTTCCGCAGGCTTGCCGCCCTTGTAGCCACCGCGGTTGGTGTCGGGACGTACCAGACATTCTCTGCCGTAGCCAATCAAGTCGGTGCGGTCTGCGGCGTGGAGTGCCTGAATGACCAGACGGCGCTTTTCGGGACGTGCCCACTGCAGCAGTGCGCGCTGCATGGCCTTTTCGTGGGGGTCCTTTGCCACGTAAACGGGCTTATAGGTCTGAGGGTCGATGCCTGTGTAGTACATGCAGGTGGAGATGGTACCGGGGGTGGGATAGAAGTCCTGTACCTGCTCGGGCACTCTGCCCTTTGCGTGCAGGTATTCCGCCAGCTCGACTGCGTCGTTGAGGGTAGAGCCGGGATGGCTGCTCATGAGGTAGGGAACGATATACTGCTCCTTGTCGTAGCGGTCGTTGAGACGGCGGTACTTGTCCATGAACTTTTCGTAGACCTCGATATGGGGCTTGCCCATGTAGTCCAGCACGGAGTTGACGCAGTGCTCGGGTGCGACCTTCAGCTGACCGGAAACGTGGTGACGGACCAGCTCGGAGAAGAATTCCCCGTTTTTATCGCACAGCATGTAGTCATAGCGGATGCCGCTGCGGACAAAGACCTTTTTCACACCGGGGATGGCGCGGAGCTTGCGCAGCAGGGTCAGATAGTCGGATTCGTCCGCATCCAGATTCTTGCAGGGGGTGGGTGCCAGACACTTTCTGTTGGGGCACAGCCCGCGTTCCATCTGCTGCTTGCAGGAGGGGTGACGGAAGTTTGCGGTAGGACCGCCTACGTCAGCCACATAGCCCTTCCACAGGGGATGCTTGGTCATGGCGGTGACTTCGCGGATGACGGATTCGTGGCTGCGGGAAGTAATCATTCTGCCTTGATGGAATGCCAGCGCACAGAAGTTGCAGTAGCCGATGCAGCCGCGGTTGTGGATGACGGAGAAGCGCACTTCTTCGATGGCGGGCACACCGCCCATTTCATCGTACATGGGATGCACTTCGCGGGTATAGGGCAGATCTGCGACCTTGTCCAGCTCCTGGGTGTTCAAGGGCATCTGGGGCGGGTTGCACAGCAGCCAGCGATTATCGTGTTTCTGCAGCAGTGCTCTGCCGCGGATGGGGTCGTGCTCGTCGTATTCCTTGCGGGTAGCCACGGCGTAAGCCATCTTATCTGCCACCACTTCCGCGTAAGAGGGAATCTCAATGCTCTCGTACTTGCAGACGGAGGGGTCGCTGACCAGTACGGCAGTGCCCTTGATATCGGTCAGAGAGCTGACAGGCTCCTTCTTTTTCAGACGGTGGGCAATTTCACGGGTGGCGTTTTCCCCCATACCGTATACCAGAATGTCCGCGGTGGAGTCATGGAGAATGCTGCGGCGCACCTTGTCTTCCCAGTAGTCATAGTGCGCGTAACGGCGCAGAGAGGCTTCCAGACCGCCGATGATAATGGGTGTGTCAGGGAATGCTTCACGGGCACGGTTTGCATAGACGATGGTGGCGCGGTCGGGGCGCAGACCCATCTGTTTGCCGGGGGAATAAAAGTCCTCACTGCGGCGCTTCTTGGCAGCAGTGTAGTGGGCAACCATGGAGTCCAGATTGCCTGCGGAAATCATAACACCCAGCTTGGGCTTGCCCATAGCCAGAAAATCTTCGCAGGAGTGCCAGTCGGGCTGGGCCAGAATGGCAACACGGAAGCCTTCGTCTTCCAGCACACGTGCGATGACGGTGGGGCCGAAGGAGGGATGGTCAACATATGCGTCGCCTGTGACGATGAGATAGTCGTACCACCACCAGCCGCGGTCTTGCATATCCTGTTTACTTACGGGGAGAAAAATCTCAGGGTACATAAAAAACCTCCGGTTTCGATGAACCTCCTTTGGAGCTTCATCGAGGATTTGCAGCCTGCTGCAGCGCACTCGCTTTGCTCGCACGTTTGCAGGCTGAGAAGTGTTTTTCGTCACGCGCATGTCGCGACGAAAAACAGATTGAATTTTCTTCGCATCAAAGATGCGAATTCTACAAAGTTGCTTGTTTTGTTATCGATCCAGTATGCCTTTTCCCAATGGCCGTTCCATCAGATGCAGCGGTGCGCCTACACCGATGGCTTCGCCCACCTTGGTAAATCCTGTGTGGAGATAGAAATCCTGTGCATGGGGGTTGTCTTCGGAAACGCTCAGACAAACGGCCTTGCGTCCCAGTTTGGTATACAGGGTGGTTGCGTAGCCCAACAGCTGCACCCCGTAGCGCTTGCCGCGATGCTCAGGCAGGAGATACAGGAATCCGATCCAGCCCTTTCCGTCTTCCGCATCCCGACGGGTGTCCAGTGCGGCAAGACCCACCACGGTATCGCCGTCCAGACCCACGGCAATGGCGTCGGGATTGTCCTCCAGCCAGCGCTTGGCGCTCATCAAATACAGAGCGGGCACAAATCCGTCGGTGTCACCATGGGCAATGCGCCATGCATCCGCATAGCATTGGATGTAGAATTTGGCTTCGGTGTTCAAATCCAGCGGACGGAAACGGAGATTGCCCTCGTCCTTGCCGGTTTTCCACCAATTCTGGCGGCCCATGTTGATGCAGTCGCCTGTGAGGTGGCTGCTGTCGTTGGCAAAATCAATGGAAATCACACCGTTTTCCACGGTCAGCAAACTGACTGCGGTATTGTCGCCGTGCTTGACGGTATTGATGTCCTTGCCGGGGATATCCCAAATCTTGCACATCATGGCACGAATGGCGGTGCCGTGAGAGACGATGGCGATGGTTTCACCGTCATGACGGGAAGCGATGTCTGCGATTGCGCTGTACAGACGCTCTCTCAGGTCGTCCCACAGCTCATTGTCGCCCACATTCCACAAATCGGGATTTTTGGAGAAGTAGTTATACTGCTCGGGCTCGTAGTAGGCCGCATCGCCCCAGCTGACGCCTTCCCATCTGCCCATATATACTTCCCGCAGACGGGGGTCGGTATTGAGAGGCAGGTCGTGATACTTCTGCACAGCGCCTGCGGTGAGCATGGTGCGGGTCAGGTCACTGGAATACAGGGCATCGAGGTGCACATCCTTCATGCGCTCGGCAAGGGCTGCAATCTGCTTATGACCGCGGGCGGTGATGCCGCCGTCCCACTGACCTTGTATACGGCGATAGTAATTGCCTTCCGCCTCTGCATGGCGAATCAAATAAACCTTGGTCATAAACTACCCTCTGCTTTCATTATAATAAAACAGTATACCATATTATCGGGGGTGTTACAATGAAACTGTCTGACAGTTTCTTTAAAAACTTGTCACCGCTCTGTTGTTGAATTGGAGTGGGAAACTTGATACAATGCTTTCAACATTAGGGAAAGGAGAGGAAGAGATGATTCGAGCTGCCATTCTGGTATCCGGTGACTGCCGATTGACCCGCCGTCTGCTGGACAGCGCATTTTTTAATGAAATTGAAAATTTGAAGATCTCCGGTGTGATTTCCTCCAATCCCGACGCACAGGCACTGACCCGTGCCCGCAATTTGCGGGTCCCCACTTTTGTGGTAGATGAGCATCTGTTCCCCCATGCAGCCTCCTACGGACAGGCACTGCTGAATAAGCTGCGGGATATCGATACCGATATTGTGATTCTGGATGGCTTTGTGCCCAAGTCGGGCAACATCGCAAAGCATTTTAAAGGCAGAGTGTTCGGCGTGAAGCTGACCCCTGTACAGCAGTCTATGGAAATTACCGTATATAAAGCGGATGCGCAGGGCGATGTGGGTGAACGGCTGGGTGAAGCTGTGGTGACACTGCAGGAAGAGGATACCCCCGATTCCTTCGCCCGCAAGGTATATGAGCAGGGGGAAACCCTGCTGCTGGAAGCGGTGTGCAGCTACTGTGCGAAGCATATATGACAGATGATCAGAGCAGGCGTTGACCTGCTCTTTTTTATGGCTTATTTTCATAAAAATTTAATTCGCTAATGTGAAATAGGCACAATTTTTTGTGCAAAATATACAGTTTTTGTGGGGTATAATTTTTTGGCGTTGCATCTTTTTTTAGTGTTTTTTGAAAAATTGTCATACAAATCACAATGGACAATGGTATAATATAATAAAATTACTGGCAGTGCGCCAGAAAATAAAAGGAGAGAATTACCTATGGCATACGAAAAACTGTTTGCTCCCATTAAGATCAGAGGTCTGGAATTTGATTCCCGTTTGATCATGACCGCAATGGGCAGCTTGATGGCACCTGAACACGGCGACGTAAACGACCGCGTTATCAACTACCTGACCGAACGCGCAAAGAACGGCGGTTTCGTATTTACCGAATGCTGCTCCGTATACCCCGGCGTTGCTCAGGACTTCGCTCTGCACATCTCCGATGACCACTACATCGAAGGTCTGAAGAAGCTGACTGACTCCGTTCACGCTGCAGGCGGCAAGATCGGTGTTCAGATTTACCATCCCGCAGAAGCTCTGACCAACTCTCACTACGACTCCCGCAAGGTTCGTATGATGGCTCCCGACACCCTGTTCGGCATCCCCGGCACTCGTGTTGAAACCGAAGAAATCCCCTACATCATCGAATGCTTCGGCGAAGCAGCTCGTCGTGCAACTGAAGCTGGCTTTGACGCAATCGAAATCCACAACGGCCACAACTACATCCTGCACCAGTTCCTGTCTCCCCACTTCAACCACCGCGACGACGGTTGGGGCGGCTCCGTAGAAAACTGCCGCAAGATGCCTCTGGCTGTTATTGAAGCTGTTCGTAAGAACATGGGCGAACACATGCCTCTGTTCCTGCGTGTTTCCGCAGGCGACGACGAACTGTACGATAAGAACGGCAACTTCGACGGTCTGACTCTGGACGACATGATCGTATTCCTGAACGAAGCTAAGGCTCGCGGCGTTGACGTTGTTGACGTTTCCATCGGTAACTTCCAGTCCGACATCGGTCTGTGGGAATGCCCCAACCTGGGTATCCCCCACGCATTTAACACCGAACGTCCCTTCATCATCAAGGAAAAGGTTGGCCTGCCCATCGTAGCAGTTGGCCGTCTGGGCACTCCCGATCTGGCTGAAAAGTACCTGGAACAGGGCGCTGACTTCATCGCTTGGGGCCACGCTCACATTGCTGACCCTGAAATCGTTAAGAAGACTCGCGAAGGCCGCGTTGACGAAATCCGTTACTGCATCGGCTGTGACGAAGGCTGCAACCAGGCTTACAACGATCCCACTCTGCCTCACGTTTCCTGCATGCGTAACCCCGCAGCCGGCCGCGAAGGCGATATGAAGATCATCCCCGCAGCAGAACCCAAGAAGGTTCTGGTAGCTGGCGGCGGCGTAGCCGGTCTGGAAGCTGCACGCGTTCTGGCAGAACGTGGCCACAAGGTAGTTCTGGTTGACGCAGCTGACAAGCTGGGCGGCAACTTCAACCTGGCAGCAGTTGCTCCCATGAAGCAGGACTTCGCTCTGGCAGTTAAGCAGATGATCGACTGGGCAGCAAAGGCAGGCGTAGAATTCAAGCTGAACACCGTTGTTACCAAGGAAGTTATCGAAGAAATCAAGCCCGACTACGTTGTAAACGCTATCGGTGCTTCTTACGCTCCCTGCACCATCCCCGGCGCAGAACACGCTATCTCCGCAGCAGCAGCTATGGCTAACCCCGAACTGCTGAAGGGCAACGTAGTTGTCATCGGCGGCGGCTGTGTTGGTATGGAAGTTGCTATGACCGCAGCTGACATGATGGTTGAAGGCAAGGGTGTTGCATCCGTTACCGGTATCGAAAAGAAGGCTAAGTACGCAGCTGACGGCGCTACTCAGGTTCCCTCCTACGGCCGTGCACAGGTTTGGAGAATGTGGACTGCAGGTAAGACCGCTGTTCACAACGTTGCTCACCCCGTAAAGCAGCTGGCTAACACCACCGTTGAAGAAATCAAGGCTGGCGCAGTTGTTGCTCACACCGTTGTTAAGCGTCGTGACCGTGCAACCAAGCAGATGGTTACCGTTAAGGACGAA